>VGIC01000004.1 GCA_016867975.1 Betaproteobacteria bacterium
TTATGCTGCCATCTTTTGCTGGATCAGCCAGTTAGCATAATACTCTGCCGGACTGACATATCCTAGTGTGGAGTGGCGGCGTCTCCGGTTATAAAATCCCTCAATGTAATCGAAGATATCCCGTTTGGCCTCTTCTCTGGTGCCGTAGCTCTGATGATGCACGCGCTCATTCTTCAGGCTGTTGAAGAAGCTTTCCATCGCAGCGTTATCCCAGCAATTCCCTTTACGGCTCATTGAAGCCGTCATACCGTATTCCTTCAGCACGCTTTGGTAGTCATGGCTGGCGTATTGGCTACCACGATCCGAGTGGTGAATCAGTCCATGTTGTGGTTTTCTGCGGAACCAAGCCATGCGCAGGGCATGGATGACCAAATCGCGCGTCATCCGACTGTCCATTGCCCAGCCCACAATCATGCGCGTGTGCAAGTCCATCACTGCGGCCAGATATAGCCAGCCTTCTTGCGTAGGCACATAGGTGATGTCTGTCACCCATGCTTGATTCGGGTTCTCTGGACGGAACTGGCGGTTCAACAGATTCGGTGCCACCGGGAAGGCGTGCTTCGAGTCCGTAGTCGCTTTATATCTGCGCTTGTGCCGACCACGTATACCGTGCGTCTGCATCAGCTTGCGGATGCGTTCCTTGCCAGCAGGAATACCTCGCGCCTTCAGCTCTTGCCAGATTCACGGCCATCCGTACGCAGCTTTGATCTCAGCATGTAGCGCCTTGATTAAGGTCAGCAACTGCGTGTCGGTGAGCCGTTTGCTGGCTTGACCACCTCGACGCCAACTGAAGAATCCGCTGGCACTGATGCTCAATGCAGCGCACATGGCATCCAGTGGATAATGCCCGCGTTGCTTATCAACCCAGGCGTACTTCACAGCGATTCCTTCGCGAAGTACGCCGCGGCTTTTTTTAGGATTTCGTTCTCCATTTTGAGCCGCTGGTTCTCAGCACGTAACCGCGATAATTCCATCTGGGCAGGTGTCACGACTTTACTCGTTCCAGCCAACTTATCCACAGATGCCGCCTTACGCCAGTTGTTGAGTGTCTGTTCCGAAATCCCCAACTGCCTCGCCACCTCTGCCGGCCTTTGCCCAGCCTCTACCATCTTAACGGCTTCACGTTTGAATTCACCCGTATAACTTTGCCTCGGTATCTTGTACATATTTCATTTCCTCCATAGCCTATTATCTCAGCTATCTAGGTATCCGAAATTCGGGGGCAAGCTCATACCAAGCAAATGTCATAAAGACATTGGAGATGGTTAGCAGAAATACGGTTTTAAGAATGACTGGCATTGAAATTAAACCAGTGAAAAGATGATATCTGGTCAAATGAAGCGAGAACGCAGCACCCAAGCGAAGGCAGTACAGTTAGTACGACGAGCGAGGGTAACAAAGTTATCGCTTCATCTTAAACTTAAACAGCAGATTCGCCAGTTTCGCCTGTTCTGATGCGAATAACTTGCTCCACACTGCTCACAAAAATCTTACCATCACCAATCTTACCAGTGTGTGCCGCCTTAATAATTGCATCCACAGCGGTATCCACCACGTCATCGGCAACCACAAGCTCAAGCTTAATTTTTGGCAGAAAATCCACCACATACTCAGCGCCACGATATAGCTCCGTGTGCCCTTTCTGTCGTCCGAATCCTTTTACTTCAGTAACGGTCAAGCCACTAACGCCAATCTCTGATAAGGCCTCACGCACCTCATCCAGCTTGAATGGTTTAATGATGGCTTCAATTTTTTTCATACTAATCTACTCCCCATAGATTCAAACGATTATGACGGCTTTTTAACATTGTAACTGGAAAACTTCATTGTGATTGGATAGCGCCTATCTTTCCCAAACCCTTTATGCGTAATGCGCACGCCAATCGGTGACTGACGCCGTTTATATTCGTTGCGATCAATCATCTTAATAACGCGATCAACATCTCGATCAGCGTAGCCTCTTGCGACAATCTCTTGTGCACTTAAGTCATCTTCAACGTAAGCTTCTATGATGCCATCTAGCACGTCATAGGGTGGTAGGCTGTCCTGATCTAACTGGTTGGGACGTAACTCTGCTGAAGGCGGTCGCGTAATGATGCGCTCCGGTATCACTCTGGATAAACTATTCCGGTAATGAGACAAACGATAGACCAATGTTTTAGGTACGTCTTTAAGCAATGCAAACCCGCCCGCCATGTCTCCGTACAGCGTGCAGTACCCCACTGCCATTTCACTCTTATTGCCTGTGGTCACCACAATACTGCCAAATTTATTGGAAATCGCCATCAGCAGCATGCCGCGTATCCGCGCCTGCAGATTTTCTTCCGTAGCATCGAATGGCAAATCACCAAACTGCGGTGCCAATGCTGTCAAATAATTATCCAGCAGCCCTTTAATTGCGATTTCACTATATTTCACGCCGAGGATGCTCGTCATCTCGCGCGCATCGTTCACACTCATATCAGCGGTGAACTCACTGGGCATCATCACAGCATGAACCCTGTCCGCTCCGAGAGCGTCGACACACAAAGCGAGCGTCAAGGCTGAGTCAATGCCGCCAGACAAGCCGAGCACCACGTCAGGAAAGTGATTCTTATGAATATAATCAGATAGTCCCAGTTTTAACGCGTTGTAAACCGATGCCTCGACAGACAAGGGTGCCGCAACATTAGCTGCAACCGGTTCTGCATCTTCAAAATCAACCCATGCAATTTCTGCAACAAACGCTGGCAACTCATGTGTGGTGTTCCCTTTAGAATCCAGCACAAGAGATGCACCATCAAACACCAGCTCATCCTGTCCTCCGACCATATTGACATAAACGATGGGTAAATGCGTATCGCGTACCCGATCATGCAACCGCTCTAAGCGGGTCGATTGTTTTTTCATATGAAAAGGTGATGCATTCAAAGCCAGTAGCAACTGTGCGCCTGCATCCTTAGCCCGCAATGCAGGCATGGTTTCCCATACGTCGGCACAGATTAACACGCCGACTTTGATCCCCTCGTGTTCGATGACAAGAGGTTCGTGACCGTGCGAAAAATAGCGCTTCTCGTCAAACACACCGTAATTGGGCAAAACCTGCTTATGGTAAGTAGCCAACACCCGCCCCGCTTGCAATACCGAAGCCGCATTAAAACACTCATTCTCAACTTTGTGTGGATGCCCGACAATGACTGTTATTCCGACTAGTTGCTGACTCATGAACACCAAGGCATCATCACATGCACGCAGAAAATCTGAGCGCAGTAATAAATCTTCCGGCGGATAGCCACATAAAGCAAGCTCAGGGGTGACCATCAGGGTGACCCCTTGCGCTTGAGCCTCTATTGCGCTTTGTACGATTTTGTTCGCATTACCAGCGACATCCCCGACAATACAATTGATTTGCGCGATTGCGATTCTCATTGGTTCAATGGGTTAAAATAGACATGGGACTTTTGGTGCAAAGGAATCAGTAACTACCACCCGCATCCTTGATCAGCTTAACGATTTCAGCATGCTGTCCCTTTAGCGCATACACCAAAGCAGTTAAGCCATATTGATCTTTTGCCTTTACGCTAGCCTTATTTTCCAATAGCAACTTGACTGTACCAACATCGCCATTATTCACAGCCAAATGCATAAGTGGCGTACCTTCTGAATCTGAGGTATTCACATCCCCCCCCGCAGCCACTAAGTGTTTCGCCACCTCAAGCTGTGACTTCTTCACGGCCCAGGTCAACGCCGTCCATTTTGACTGATCCTTCTGATTAACCTGAGCGCCACGACTTAGCAACAACTCAACCACTGGCGCATGTCCTTGCCTTGCCGCGATCATCAGTGCTGTTGCTCCTAAACCGTCTCGCGCTAAGACATTGGCTTTTTGATTTAACAAAAGATTCACCGTTGCCACGTCCCCACTTTTGGCCGCATGCATCAGCACCGTCTTGCCATCATCACTTTTGGTATTTGCATCAGCGCCATGTTCCATCAATAAAGCCACTGTCTGGGCATATCCCGATACGGTCGCCAAGCCCAAAGCGCTCCAGCCCGCACCATCTCTTGCTGTGAAATCTGCCCCACTCTCCAGCAGGACCTTCACGGAGGTCGCATGATTTTTCTTGGCCGCATACATAAGTGGAGTCCATGCACTTTTGTCTCTTGCATTGACATCAGCCCCGCTTTTAATCAAAGCAGTCATCACCTCTGGCTTATCCTTACGTGCCGCATACATAAGCGCAGTCACACCATCTTCGTCTTTGATGTTTGGATTAGCTCCGCTAGCCAGCATAGCATTTACGGTATCGACCTCCCCTTTTGATGCCGCCGTCAGCAAAAATGGCACATTTTCCGTAGCGAGCGCGTGCGACACAAGCATGATCGCAAGAAACTGCAACACCAATAAACGTTGAATCCAATTGTGCATCATTTAGTAAATATCACTTTCTAGGGCACTTCTAGTTATTTCTTCTGCTTGATTGCTGCCAGCACTGCCTCGCCCAGCCCAGCTGGGGAGCTTGCCACCACCGCACCCGCCAGTTCCAAGGCGCGAATCTTGTCTGCCGCTTTACCGCTACCGCCGGAGATAATCGCCCCGGCGTGGCCCATGCGTTTACCTGCCGGTGCCGTTTGGCCTGCAATGTAAGCCGCAACAGGTTTGGTCACGTGACTTTTGATAAACTCTGCCGCAGCTTCTTCATCTGAGCCGCCAATCTCACCGACCATGATGATAGCCTCAGTCTCGGGATCCGCTTCAAGCATCTCCAGACATTCAATAAAATTGAGCCCCTTAATCGGATCGCCACCGATGCCTACACAGGTACTTTGCCCTAAACCTAAAGCCGTAGTTTGATGCACGGCCTCATAGGTTAAGGTGCCAGAGCGTGATACCACCCCTACTTTACCGCGCAGGTGGATGCTCCCGGGCATGATGCCGATCTTACACTCATCCGGCGTAATGACACCGGGACAGTTCGGCCCAATCAACTTGGTACGATTGGTCCGCAACGCGGCTTTAACATTCAACATATCGAGTACCGGTATACCCTCTGTGATACAAATCACCAGATCAATGCCGGCATCACTGGCTTCAAGGATCGAGTCCGCCGCAAATGCAGGAGGCACATAAATCACACTAGCACTGGCCCCTGTCTCACGCACTGCATCGCGCATGGTATTAAACACCGGCAAATCAAGGTGCAACTGACCGCCCTTGCCTGGCGTAACCCCACCGACCATTTTTGTGCCATAAGCCAACGCCTGTTCGGAATGAAATGTACCCTGTTTTCCGGTAAAACCCTGACACAAGACTTTGGTATTTTTGTTGACTAAGATACTCATGATAATTTTCTATGATTAATGTTAATTAGTGACAATTAAGTCAGCGATGCAGTATTACCCGTAAAGGGCATATCCGTGGTTATGTGCTGAAACACATTGTTCACACGCCAAAGGCGCGCGGAACGCAACGACGCAGGCACGACAAAGAAACGAGTGCCGCGCAACGTCGCGATACATTCGCGTAGCACTCAATTCACCGCCTTCACTGCCTGTTGTGCCGCGTCAGTCAATCCTTCCGCAGAGATAATATTCAAACCGCTCTCACGTAGCATTTTTTTACCTAAATCCACATTAGTACCTTCTAAACGCACGATGACCGGAATCTGCATACCGACTTCTTTCACGGCGGTGATAATGCCTTCTGCAATGATGTCGCAACGCATGATACCGCCAAAAATATTCACGAGAATTGCCTTGACGTGACTATCTGCCAAGATGATCTTGAACGCCTTGGAAACGGTTTCAGCCGTTGCGCCCCCACCTACATCCAAGAAGTTTGCCGGCATACCACCGTGCAGCTTGATCAAATCCATGGTCGCCATGGCAAGACCAGCGCCATTCACCATACAACCAATATTGCCGTTAAGCGCAATGTAGTTAAGGCCAGCATGATGTGCAACGGCCTCTTTACTATCTTCTTGTGACCAATCACGCTGCTCTGCCAAAGTTTTTTGACGATACAGCGCATTATCATCCACGCTCATCTTGCAATCTAAAGCAAACAGCTTACCGTCTGCCGTGACGATAAGCGGGTTGATTTCTAACAAAGCCAGATCGTTTTCTTTAAACAAACGATATAGACCTTTTAAAATTTTGGTGAAAGCACCAATTTGTTCACCAGCCAAGTCAAGTTTGAATGCTAAATTTCGCGCTTGGAAATCCACCAAACCATTGAGTGGATCACAGACTTCTTGCAGAATCTTTTCCGGGCTAGTCTGTGCAATTTCCTCAATATCCATACCGCCAGCACTTGAGGCTACTACGATAATGCGCTCTAGCGTTCGATCAACCAGCATGGACAAATACAACTCACGCGCGATCGGCAAGGTTTCTTCAATCAGCACCTGACCCACAGGCTGCCCATCTGGCGCATTTTGATAGGTCACCAAAGTCTTGCCCAACAATTCGGCGGCCACGTTCTGTGCTTCTGCGGCTGATTTAACCACCTTAACCCCACCCGCTTTTCCTCGTCCGCCCGCATGCACTTGGGCTTTCACCACCCATGCACTGCCAGCAATCTCATTGATCACCGCAACCGCTTCCCTCGCCACCGCAACCACCTGACCACGCGGGGTCGGGATGCCATATTTCTGCAACAAAGCCTTGGCTTGATATTCATGAAAATTCATAAAAATTACTCAACTAAAATATTGCGTGTATTTTCTCGCAATTCAGACAATTGCGCTAGCAAAGTAATGCATATCGCTAGGTGTATAATGGCGCTTTTACTATCATTTACGACATTTTTATGCGTTTAGTTGTTCAAGGCTCAGCCATCACCGTTTCACACTTGGCTCACATTCATCTGCTATCCAACACCAGTGTGCAGTTCACTCAGATTGCCCAGCATGCTTACTACCTAGCCAATCAGACGGCCAACCCAGCGGTGCAGCAATTCTGTAGTGCGCAGAAAATCGACTGTGCCTACGTGCAAGATAAGCATCTCATCGACAAATTTGGCTTATGTGTTATGGACATGGACTCCACGCTAATCAGCATTGAATGCATTGATGAAATTGCAGATATGGTCGACATTAAACCTCAGGTTGCGGCGATTACCGAACGTACCATGCAAGGTGAGCTAGACTTTGCACAAAGCTTATGTGAGCGCGTAGCACTGCTAAAGGGCTTGCAGGAATCAGACCTGATGCGTGTACTCAACGAACGTCTGCAACTCAACCCTGGCGCACAAGAATGGATTGCCGCCTGCAAGCAAAACAACATCACCACTTTACTCGTTTCTGGAGGCTTTAACTTTTTTGCCGACCGCGTAAAAGCGATGTTAGGCTTAGATTACGCGGTCGCTAACAGTCTTGAAATCATCGATGGCAAACTGACAGGTCGCGTGTTGGGCGACATCGTGGACGCGCAAAGAAAAGCAGATGAATTAGTTAAACTGCGTGATCAACTCGGGCTGGATGCCTCCCAAACAATCGCTATCGGTGACGGGGCAAATGATCTGAAAATGATGTCTGTTGCCAGCATTGGTGTCGCCTACCATGCAAAACCTGTCGTGCAAGCCCAGGCTACGTATGCGCTGAATCAAGTTGGTTTAGACGGCGTGACCAATCTGTTAATGACGTAATCGTTAGTTACATCAACGCCAATTCCGCCTCGGAAAACCCCGCTTGACGCCTAGCCTCCATATTCAGCGGTTTACGCAGTGCGGGGGCTCGGTATTGTTGTGCCAATGAGTCATAGGTGGCAATGGGCGCCAGTCCTTGCTGCTGACACAGCCAGTTGAACCAAGTATTGCCTATTGCCACGTGGCCTATCTCGTCACGCAGGATAATTTCCAAAATACCAGCCGCTTCCATATCGCCAATTTGTGCAAATTTGTTGCGTAGCGGCGGGCTGGCGTCTAGACCACGCGCCTCCATGGTGCGCGGCACAAGCGCCATCCTTGCCAGCACGTTATCCTGTGTACGCTCGGCCATTTCCCACAGACTGTTGTGACCAGAAAAGTCACCGTATTCATATCCCATGCTTTGCAAGCGCGCATTGAGCAAACCAAAATGGTAGGCTTCTTCGGCAGCCACTTTCAGCCAGTCTGCATAATATTCCTGTGGCATATTGGAAAAGCGCCACACCGCATCTAAAGCCAGATTGATGGCATTAAACTCGATGTGTGCCAAAGCATGAATCAAAGCCGCACGACCTTCAACGGTGCGCATGGAGCGCTTTTCAACCTGCAGAGGAGAAACCAAATCGGGCTTAGCCGGACGCCCAGGCAAAGGCTGCGTACTGACTAGTTCAAGACTTGCAAGCAAGCCAACCGTACCCGCCTGCCAGGCTTGATATAGCCTGGTCACACCTTCGGTTTTTGCTGCGGCACTGCATTCCGCCAACAGACATAATGCTTGCGCCCTTAATTCAATCACTGCTGAAGAGCTTTGCACGGTAAGATTTTTGTCCTTAATTTTAACGGCAATCACGATGGATCGTCATTCTTAACGTAGCGAAGAATGACAGTTTTTTGATAATGTTGACTAAAACTCCAATTTTCAAAGTCTCAAAGACTTTTGCAAAGGTCTTTGCCGAAGACCTTTATTGAAGCTGAATAAAATCCAACTCACCAGCCTTCATGTCCGGCACCATCAGATAACGCTCATCTTTGGTGATGGCAATATCGGCAACAGACTGGTAGCCACCCTTGACCAAGATCACGTCACCCTTCATATCCACGCTGAATACTTTACCGTTTTTCCAGTCGCTGACATACATAGTGCCATTCGAATGGTGCACCACACCATCGCCACCGCCAAAACCTTCTGCCCAATCAACCAATGCGCCCGTCTTTGTATTCAGGCTATAAAGAACACCGGAAGTAAAATCCACATAAATCAGCATATTACCTGTGTCATCCGCCAGTAGTCCGTTAGGGGCTTTTACTCGAGAATCCTGCTGACCATCAATGAGCAAGGTCACTTTGCCTGTAGCGTCAATTTTGTAAATCTTACCACCGGTGCCACTTCCCAGAATATCTCCACTATCACTGACATAAAGATTGCCTTGCAAATCAGCCTCAAGATCATTCAAAAACTGCGGTGGATAGGCAAACGCTTCAGGCGCCACAAATACTGATTGTTTGCCATCCGCTGTAATTCTAATAATTTTGGTTTTATCTGCCACAAACAAGTTGCTACCTATCATGGCCAAGCCCTTAGGATCATCTAGTCCACTGGCAAACACAGCAACCTTGCCCTGCTGATCAATCACACTGACCTGCCCATCACCATTCTTGCCAAATCCATTGATTTCAGAAATAAAAATTCTGCCATCTTTGGCCTGCACCACTGACTCTGGTGTTTTAAGACCAACCACCTTATGTGGAACATATTGGGAGAACTTGACGTGACCCTGACATGCAAACATCACACTTGTGACGGCGATTAGCAAGCTGTATTGAGCGATTTTCTTTAACATAAGATTCCTAGCTAGAAAGAGGTGACTCTGACCTTAGGTACAGGCAGCAGTGTCACCATGCTACATGGTGTAAGCTCATTGTCGGCAACCATTGCAGACTGATTAAGCATCGCCTGTAGCGCTTGATCTGCCTGCATTTTCTCCACCATGGAATCAATGGCCAGTGTAAAGGTCTGAGCGATTCTCTCCTCAGCCTTGATATCCAACCTGCCGTGAAGTTTTGACTCCCCTTCATAGCTCGTGATGAACTTTCCCACGCCGCTATAGACGCTTGCAGTGACTTCTCCGTAAAATAATTGCACCTGTGGGTTATAGAACATTCTGGGCCGTAGCCAAACCAACACTTTACCGGATTGCTGACCTTCACACACACTCACATTGCCGTATGCCTGCGTCAGCTTATCTTTCGCCACTACCTCTACAATCGGACCTGGTGCGAACCAATACCCTTGATATGGATGCCACAACAGGATGGGGTGGGTATATTCAATCGGCTGAATATACATCAACATCTTGGCACTTTTAGGCTCGTCGCTCACATCCGCTGCTTGTGCATACGCACTGAATACTAAACCCAGTACGACCAATCCCCTTAATAATTTCCCCATGCTATTCTGCTCCACTCATTCGGATCAAAACTCATCGCACCATGATCGCCTATCTAGACGAGTAAATGATACGGTATATTAATCCTGCCCTATCGTCAGAAACGTAGATCGCCCCATCAACACCCACAACAACGTCTAGCGGGCGTCCCCACGCTTTCTTGCCATCTAGCCAACCTGTGACAAAGTCTTCTACTTTAACTGGCTTTTCCTGTTCGAATTTTACACGCACCAGCTTGTATCCGCTTGCTTGTTTTCTATTCCATGAACCATGCAACGCAACGATTGCATCCTGCTTATCAGCATCGGGCACATTGGCGTTGTGTAAAAATGTAATGCCGATTGGAGTTGAGTGTGACGCAAACGTGATAACTGGCGGCTTAACCGATCTACAAAAATCCGCATCATTGCCGAAGTTAGGATCTGCAAACTGTGTACTTGAATTTCCTGGAATTCCCCAGCAATATGGCCAGCCATAGTGTTGCCCTGACTTAATCAGGTTCAGGTGCTCTGGGGGCAACTCATCATTGACTTTACCTCCCTTTGTTTCTGAACGGTTATCTGCCCCATTATTGGTAGCAAACATTTGCTGCGTTTGAGGATGCCAAGCAAATCCCTGCGCATTACGCAGACCAGAAGCATAAACAGGAGTAGACGCATGGCGTCCTAGTGTAGCCAGGGCACCAGCTGGCCTTCCATCCACGGTGTAACGCAAGATCGTAGCTCGCAGTGGATCACTTTCATTGCACACATTACAGCTTGAACCAATACTCACATACAGTAGCCCATCGGGTCCTTGCTTAAGGCTTTTTAAAGTGTGTCCGCCAGTGGGTAAATTCCTCACTAATGTGGTCACTGATTTTGCCGGCCAACCCCCTTGATGTTTTTCCAGCACAACAATGGCGTCCTGATTAGCAACGTAAAGCCTCTCACCAACAAAAGTCAGTCCGTGTGGTGCGTTGAGTTGATGAGCAACTAGGCTCACTTTATCTGCGATGCCATCACGATTGTCATCTTGCAGCATGACAACCGCCCCTTGTCGAGGCAGGCTCACGTATAGATTGCCTGCCGCATCAAAAGTCATCATTCGTGGACTAGTGGCATTGGCTTGTTGAAGTAGCTCTGGCAACTTAGCATAGATATTCAGCTTAAAACCTTGAGCTAACTTTAAGTGTTGTGCCAAATTGTCAGGAATGGGAGCCCACTCCGCCTCGTCTGCACTTGCAGGCACGACCAATCCCCATAACAAAAAGAACAAAAGCCGTTTGCTGCAACGCACGTTACACCCTCACTGATTAAGTAAGCACATCAGACCAAATGTTATTCGCCCAAGACATGGCGTATGCCCCTTCTTGCTCACTTGGTTTTGCTGAAACACCCCCACCTTCCGTAGGTACCATGATCTTTTTGGCCGCATCATAACGGAATACATTCGCCACATGCATCGCTTGTTTATCATCGACAAAACTGTAACAGGTATTGGCAAACACTGGCATTGGATCAGGCTCCCCCCCTTGCATGATTTCCACAATCGCACTGGCGCAGATCCGAGCCTGACTGGTGGCCACATGTGCAGACTTCGGCAATCCAGAAGCCACGCTATCTCCTATCACATGGACAAAAGGAACACGCTTAGATTCATACGTCAGAAAATCCACTTCACACCAAGGATAGTCAGGCTCAAGCAAATCTGCCATTTGCGCTGGCTTTCCTGCACGTTGTGGCGGAATGACATTCAGTACATCCGCCTTAATCTTGTCAAACTCTGTTCGCACTGTGCGAGTGGTCACATCCACACTGAGCACGGCGTGGTCAGGACGGTACTCTACCATTCCGGGATACAACTCTGCCCAGGCTTTCATGAACAAGCCTTTTTTAGAGGTCACCTCCAGGTTAGCATCCAGCACGATCACCTTGCTGTTCGGCTTATGCGCTTTGAAATAACTGGCCACCTGACAGGCGCGCTCATAAGGTCCAGGAGGACAACGATAGGGCGCTTTGGGCACACTCATGACAAACACACCGCCATCTCGCATTGCTTCAAGCTGTTGACGTAGATTCACGGTTTGCCAACCTGCCTTCCAGGCATGAGGGATAAGCTGTTGCACTTTAGGCGATTGCAGCTCGGGTAACTGATCATCACTGAAATCCACCCCAGGTGCCACAATCAAGCGATCGTAGGTCAACTCCCCTCTGTTCATCTTAACCGTTTTGGATGCCGTATCAATCGCAGTCACTTCATCCTGCACCCATTTTATGCCATGATGCTTCTTGACTAAATCATAGCCAAAAGTCAGGTCATGGATTGATTTAACGCCCCCCAACACCAAGTTGCTCATCGGACAAGAGACAAATTGGCTCGCCCGCTCGACGACAACGACCTCTATTCCGCCCAAACTCCACATGCGCAAATATTTGGCGGCTGTAGTGCCGGCATAGCCACCACCGATGACCACAACCCGCCCCATAGGCGGCTTCCTCGCCATGGCAAAAGCAACAGATTGAGCCAGCATCAGGCTGGCGGCTGTCACGGTCTTGAGAAAATCACGTCGGTTAGTATTCATCATCGTGAGCCCTCTTTCAGCACTTGAGATTGAGGCGGATAGCGCTTTACCACTTTCTGTTGTGCAAAATGCTGCGCCAGCAGATTGATCTCATCCACGGTCAAACCTTTGGCATGATGATGCATCACAGTCGATGTGCGTTTACCAGCTCTATAGTCCATTAAGCGCCCAACGATTAAATTAGGATCCTGACCTGCGAGTGATACCGTTTCCATCGGCTTGTTCTCACCGACAGCATTACCTAGTGTGCCATGACACACTGCGCAAGAAGCTGCCAACGTACGAATATGTAATGTATCTCGCTCAGAAAAAATAAAATCCTCGGTAGCGTGGCCCACAACAGACCACACCAGCGAGGATATAAGAGCAAAGATTAAGATTGATGCTTTCATGCTTGCATTCCCAGCATACTCAAGGGCACCATTCTAGAATATTTTTAACAGTCTCCTGTGACTTAAGTCACGCTTTGATGCTAGAAACACTTTTCATCAGAACAGCCGTCGTCCTTTACGCCCATTGAAAGTAACAGGTCAACGATCTTGGTATTCCCCTCATCGCGCATAAATCGCACGATGCTGACATCTCCTCGCATTTTTTTGTTCATATCGGCACCTTTCTCTGCCAAATATTTCATCATCGCTTCATTGCCGAAATAAGCTGCGTGCATAAAAGCCGTCCATTTATTGATTGGGTGAACATAATTGACATTGCCACCCTTTTCAGCGAAATATTTCACCAACTCAAGATTGTTCTTCGCCGAAGCCATTAGAACAGGTGTCCAGCCAACAAAGTTGTAGTCAATATTCATACCGCCTTCCACATACTTTTTCACAACTTTCATATTATTTTCACTGACCGCACCAGTGAATTCCATGTACTCATCATCGGTCAGGGCTTGAGCCGCCATAGCATTGAATGAAAAACTTAACACCACTGTCGCCAAAACTACTTGTAAAAATTTCATGTTCTTTATTCTCCAAAGTCTTTTGATTAAGATCTTAAATTACAACGCTACTACCCTATAAACTTCCTTGCATTACGGAACATCCGCATCCAGGCAGCGTCTTCCGCATCACCACTACGCTGCCAAGTGTTCTGTACATTGCGAATCACACGTTCTGGATGAGGCATCATAATGCTGAAACGCCCATCCGTACTTGTCAAGCCTGTCACTCCTTGTGGCGAGCCATTCGGATTGAAAGGGTATGACTCAGTCGGATTTGAGGCATTATCAATGAAACGCATGGTCACTAACTTCTTATCCAGCAATCCATTGACTGCATCTGGCTGAGGAAACTCCGCAAATCCTTCGCCATGGGCAACCGCAATCGGCATCCGACTGCCTGCCATCCCATTCAAGAATAAGGATGGAGACTCCAGCACCTCAACCATGCTCAAACGAGCCTCGAACTGCTCTGACTTGTTACGCACAAAATGTGGCCAATGCGCTGCGCCTGGAATCAGCTCACGCAGATTGCTCATCATCTGACAACCATTACACACGCCAAGCGCAAAACTGTCCTGGCGATTGAAGAATGCCGAGAACTCATCCAATGCACGCGCATTGAACAAGATTGACTTAGCCCAGCCCTCACCAGCACCCAGCACATCACCATAAGAGAAACCACCACAAGCGACAAAACCAGCAAACTCTTTCAGTGAAACTCGACCCGTGATGATATCACTCATGTGTACATCATAAGTGGCAAAACCAGCACGATCGAACGCAGCCGCCATCTCGACATGCCCATTCACGCCCTGCTCACGCAGAATCGCCATTTTTGGACGTGCGCCAGTAGCAAGATATGGTGCGGCTATATCTTCACCTGGATTGAACGTGAGTTCTGCAAACAAACCTCGGTCAGCGTCATTGAGTAGCCTGTCGTACTCCTGCTGCGCACTGACAGGATTGTCACGTAATTTTTGCATCTGATAAGTCGTTTCAGACCACATACGATGCAAGTTGACTCTAGTTTCGGTAAACACCACGTTCCCATGTTGCTTGATCTCAATTTGATCAGTGTCACTCACCTCACCAATCACGTGGGCCAAGCCATTAAACCGGGCAACAATCGCCTCAGCATCAGCGGCTAATACTTGAATCACCGCACCGAGTTCTTCGTTATAAAGCACTTCCACCACATGACTCGCCAGCGAAGACACATCCACACTGATCCCGCAATGTCCAGCAAAGGCCATTTCAACAAGCGTAGTGAATAAGCCACCGTCTGAACGATCATGGTAAGCCAAAATCTTGCCTGACTTATTCAACTGCTGAATGGTGTTAAAGAAATGTTTAAGCTGATTTGCATCATCAACATCTGGCGCCACATCGCCCACTTCGGCATACACCTGCGCTAGGCTTGAGCCACCCATGCGATTTTTACCCGCCCCCAAATCAATCAGAATCAACTTGCTTGCGACCTTGGTCTGCAACTGTGGCGTAAGTGTTTTGCGTGCGTCTGGTGTGGCAGCAAATGCCGTGACTACCAATGAGATTGGCGAGGTTACGGCTTTGCTCTGCCCAGCCTCATTCCATACACTCTTCATACTCATCGAGTCTTTACCTACAGGGATACTAATTCCCAATTGCGGGCATAGTTCCATGCCCACCGCCTTGACGGTGGCATATAAAGCAGCGTCTTCGCCAGCATGACCAGCAGGGGCCATCCAGTTGGCGGACAGTTTCAAATCACTGAGGTCATCAATCAATGACGCGGCAATATTGGTAATTGATTCGCCAATCGCCATGCGACCTGAAGCTGGCGCATTGATCAACGCTAAAGGCGCCTTCTCACCGATGGTAAATGCTTCGCCACGGTAAGTTTCAAACCCTGCCAACGTGACCGCAACATCCGCCACTGGCACCTGCCATGGCCCCACCATCTGTTCACGCGCCACCATCCCAGTCACCGAACGGTCACCGATGGTAATCAAGAAAGTCTTGTCAGCGACACCCGGCAATCTTAATACGCGGGCAGCCGCATCTTTCAAATCAACTTTACTGGCATCAAATGGACGCAACTCTTTAGCAACACTCTTTACATCACGCGTCATTTTGGGTGGTTTACCCAACAACACCGATAAATCCATATCGACTGGCTTGTTATCAAAGTGGCTGTCTGCCACCGTTAAATGACGTTCAGCCGTTGCATAACCGACAACCGCATACGGACAACGCTCGCGCTCACAAATCGCTTTGAAGCGTGGCAAATCCTCCTGCGCAATCGCCATGACATAACGCTCTTGCGCCTCATTGCTCCACAACTCACGTGGTGACATACCTGGCTCTTCATTATTAACATCGCGTAATTGGAACATCGCGCCAACACCCGCATCATTCACCAACTCAGGAAATGCATTTGAAATCCCGCCAGCACCCACATCGTGAATACTTAAAATTGGGTTGTCTTCACCCAACTGCCAGCAGCGGTCAATGACCTCTTGCGCACGACGCTCCAGCTCTGGGTTGCCACGTTGAACAGAATCAAAATCAAGATTCTCGACGTTACTGCCAGTATCCATGCTCGATGCAGCACCTCCGCCCAAACCGATTAACATCGCCGGACCACCTAGCTGGATCAGCGCGGCACCAGCTGGAATTGGATTCTTCTTAGAATGTTGTGCCGAGATGTTACCGATACCTCCCGCCAGCATGATGGGTTTGTGATAACCGCGCATCTCATGGCTCGATTCCACTTCCAGCGTACGGAAATATCCAGCGATATTAGGACGCCCAAACTCATTGTTATAAGCTGCGCCACCTAAAGGCCCATCCACCATAATCTGCAACGGAGAAGCAATACGGCTAGGCTTGCCGTAAGCATTGACTTCCCAAGGTTGGGTAAAATCAGGAATATTCAAGTTGGAGACTGAAAAACCCGTCAATCCTGCCTTAGGCTTAGAACCGCTACCAGTGGCTCCCTCATCACGAATCTCACCCCCTGCACCTGTTGCAGCGCCCGCGAATGGAGAGATAGCAGTGGGGTGATTATGCGTTTCCACCTTCATCAGGAAGTGCATTTCCTCTTCCACAAAACGATAAGCACCCTGCTCACCTGGATAGAAGCGTTTAGTCTTCTCTCCTGCCTGCTGACCTGCCACGATAGAGGCATTATCTGAATAGGCCACGACGGTATTACCTGGATTAAGCTTATGCGTATTGCGTATCATGCCAAACAGCGACATTTCTTGCTGCACACCATCAATCACCCAATCCGCATTGAAAATCTTATGCCGGCAATGCTCAGAGTTGGCTTGAGCAAACATCATCAACTCGACATCAGTAGGGTTACGTTGCATCTTCGTATAATTATCGAACAGATAATCCACCTCATCCTCAGACAATGCCAGCCCCATTTCACTGTTTGCCTGTTTAAGCGCACCCTTGCCGCCCCCTAGAGTGTCCACCGTACTAAGAGGCTTTGGTGTGTCAGCATGGTAAAGCTTGGCGGCCTGTCCCATCTCAGAGAATACAGACTCCGTCATGCGATCATGAATCAAGGGAAGTAATTGCTGACGCTCATCCGCAGTTAAGGGTTGCCCATTCTTAGTTTGAACATAGTAAGCAATACCACGCTCTACTCGCTGAATCTCAGGCAAGCCGCAATGCTGTACGATATCTGTCGCACGGGAAGCCCACGGAGAAATCGTCCCTACACGTGGCAATACCAAGACGAGTTCACCTTTGGCATCTTCCTCCTGCATGGTCGGACCATAGGTCAAAATTTGACGTAAAGTATACGCCTGCTCGTCCGTCAACACCCCATTTACCCAGCAGAAATGCCAGAACTCCGCATACAGATGACCAATATTAGGGCACTTCGCATTAAGCGTGGATTGGATCTTATCAATGCGAAATTGTGACAAAGCTACACTGCCACGTAGACGCATCATTTCAAGGGTAGAATTAAACGGACTCATGTGAACTAAAACCAAGACAAGAGAAGTAGATGTAAGATGAAAGGTGAATTCTAACAGAATTCACCTCATGCAAACTTTCCATCCGCAACTTTGCTCCATCCAAATGCTAAAAGGTCTTTGCAAGTTTGTTATATTGCTGCACAACGCATCATTTCTACCTGTCGAAATCGCTTTTAGCAGGCGACCAGCGAAGCCGATGCTCGCAAAAAAATGTATTGACAGTAGCACTCTTAACTCAAACACGAATTGTTAAGTACATCACAACTCGAATTTAAATTAAGCTTTAGGGCCACCTGACTAATCAAGGGGTATGGTATCGCTATTTATTTCTTGGCTTTACCTTTAACGTTTGAAGCCACATGCCAAATATTATTTGCATAATCGGCAATCGCACGGTCGCTCGAGAATTTAGCCATATTCGCCACGTTCAAGATCGCCATACGCGTCCACCCATCCTGATTCTGATACAGTGCACCTACCCTGTCCTGCGTATCGATATAGCTGGCGTAGTCAGCCAATAGTAGGTATTGGTCATTATTCAGCAAGTTATCAACAATCGCCTGATAACGACTTGGCTCATCAATCGAGAAGTGGCCATTTGCGATCATATCAATCACCTGTTTCAATTCCGGATTGTTGTCATAGTAGTCACGAGGGCGATAACCATTTGCCTTAACCTCAGCAACTTCAGGCGTAGTTAAGCCAAAAATAAAGATATTTTCATCCCCCACTTCTTCCATAATCTCGACGTTAGCGCCATCAAGCGTGCCAATTGTCAACGCGCCATTCAAAGCCATTTTCATGTTACCGGTGCCACTTGCCTCGGTACCTGCAGTTGAAATCTGCTCAGACAGATCACTGCCTGGGAATAGGATTTCAGCGGCTGAAACCTCATAGTTCGGGTAGTACACTACTTTAAGTTGATCACCGATCGCCACATCTTCATTGACGATGACCGCAACATCATTGATCAACCGAATGATTTGCTTCGCCATCCAGTACCCTGGCGCCGCCTTACCACCAAAGATCACCGTGCGTGGCGTAATGTTTTTCTCGCCATTTTTGATCCGGTTATACAAGGTGATGACATGCAACACATTCAACAACTGACGCTTATACTCATGGATACGCTTGATCTGCACGTCAAACAGACTGTCGACGTTCAATTTCACCCCTGTTTTTTCTAGAATCTTAGCGGCCAGTCGTGCCTTGTTGGCTTTTTTGACTTGTGAAAACGCCTTTCTGAAGTCGGCATCATCCGCCAATGGCACGATCTTCTTGATAAGTTTAAGATCTTTCTTAAACTCAGGACCAATAGCCTTCTCAATCAGGGCAGTTAAATTAGGGTTAGCTTGATTAAGCCAACGGCGTGGCGTAATGCCGTTCGTCACATTGGTCATCTTGCCTGGATAGATACGGTCAAAATCTGCGAACAGCGTCTTTTTCAGCAACTCACTGTGCAGCTCGGCTACACCATTCACGGTGTGACTACCTACCACGGCCAAGTGCGCCATGCGCACACGACGACCATGCGTTTCATCAATGATAGAAACACGCTTTAACAGATCTGCATCGCCAGGAAAGTGGTGGTTCACCATATGTAGAAACTCATGGTTAATCTTGTAGATAATTTCCAAATGACGTGGTAACAGGCGGCCAAACAGATCAACAGACCATGTTTCCAACGCTTCCGGCATCAATGTGTGGTTGGTATACGCAAAAATCTTGCCTACCAATCCCCATGCAAAATCCCATGGTAGCCCGTGCTCATCAACTAGTTGATACATCATTTCCGCAACGCCAATCGCCGGATGGGTATCATTTAATTGAATCGCAATTTTCTCAGGTAACAACTTCCAGTCTTCTTGTGTCTTAATCGAATGCGCACTTAAGAAGCGACGAAGAATGTCTTGAATAGAGGCTGAAACAAAGAAATATTGCTGTTTTAGACGTAACTCTTTACCCAACACAGAAGAGTCGTTCGGGTATAGCACTTTTGAAATACTTTCTGTGCGGTTACGCTCTTCAACTGACTTTTCATAGTTACCATCATTGAAGTGCCACAAATCAAATTCACGCGCCGCTTTTGCTGACCATAAGCGCAATGTATTTACGGTATCGGTACCATAACCAGGCACCGGCACATCGTATGCAGTTGCCACAACATGTTCTGCATCGACCCAACGCTGACCTTCACCTTGGTCTGCCGAATACCTCAGAACATCTCCATAGAACTTAATGACGTATGTAGACTCTGGCCGCTGGAATTCCCAGACATTGCCATAGCGCAGCCAGTTATCCGGATTCTCGATCTGCTGCCCCCCCTCGATACTCTGCCTGAACATGCCATACTCATAGCGGATACCGTAGCCTGAAGCCGGAATGTCCAAGGTAGCCATAGAATCAAGAAAACAAGCAGCCAACCTGCCTAAGCCCCCATTGCCTAAGGCCGCATCCGTTTCCATTTCCACAGTAGTTTCCAGATTGCGTTCCAAATCAGTCAAACCATCTCTTAATTCCTCATTGATGCCCAAATTAAGTGCAGCATTGCTCAACATGCGCCCAATTAGGAACTCAAGCGACAAATAATAAACACGCTTCGGGTCTTCCAGATAGTAAGATTCCGTAGTTTTGATCCACCGCTCAACCACATGGTCGCGCACGGTGTAACTCGCCGCGTCGTACCAATCGCGTGGCGTTGCTGCTGCGTCAGTCTTGAAAGTTGAGTAGATCAGATGATTATGCAAAGCCTGCTTGATCGGCAATAGCTTTGGCACAGAAGCAACTTTAGCCCTCACTGCTCTTTTAGGTTTTGCTTTTGGGGCTTCTTGCATTTTCATATTCATGACTCTTTAAACTGATTAATAATGGCGTGATTTTAGCAAAAATTACGCCAACTTTTTGACTACGCGATTGAAAGTTACAATTGATAATATCTATACAAGATTCTCAAAAAACACAAAGCCGATCAGTCATCACCGAGCGGCTTTGTGCTGCCTGTAGGCTTAACTCCAAAAACCGCAGATTCAACGTATTTAACTGCGGCTTCTAGGTTAGCTAATCAAACTATTCATCCGCTTAACAAAACTGGCAGGATCTTCCAAAGTACCGCCTTCGGCCAATAAAGCTTGATCAAACAGCACATGCGCCAAATCACCAAACAAGGATTCAACCGCCTCGCTCTCTAGACGCTTCACCAACTTATGGGTTGGATTCACCTCAAGAATCGGTTTGGTTTCAGGCATCTTCTGCCCGGCAGCCTTCAACATGCGCGCCAGATTACCAGACAACTCATGCGCATCACTCACCAGACATGCAGGAGAGTCGGTCAGGCGATGGGTCACGCGCACATCTTTAACTTGATCACCCAAGCTTTGCTTGATGCGCTCAACTAGGGACTTGGAATCTTCTTCAATTTTCTTTTGGATCTCTTTCTCAGTATCTGATTCCAGTTTACCCAAATCCAAATCACCCTTGGCGATAGACTGTAGTTTCTTGCCCTCAAACTCGGTTAAACTACCCAGTAACCACTCATCCACACGGTCAGACATCAGCAACACTTCGATGCCTTTCTTGCGGAAGATCTCCAAATGCGGACTATGTTGTGCGGCGGCAAAGCTATCTGCCGTGATGTAATAGATAACGTCCTGTTCAGACTGCATGCGCGAGATGTAGTCCTTCAATGACACTTCTTGCGCATCCGTATCGGCCTTGGTCGAGGCAAAGCGTAACAAACCAGCGATCTTTTCTTTATTCGCAAAATCTTCACCCGGACCCTCCTTCAATACCCGACCAAACTCTTGATAGAATTTTGTATAGTCTTCCGGTTTATTTTCTGCCATATCTTCCAGCAGCCCCAACACCTTTTTCACAGAACCCGCCTTGATGGCTTCAACATCACGGCTAGATTGCAGAATCTCGCGTGACACATTGAGTGGCAAATCTGCTGTATCAATCACCCCACGCACGAAACGCAGATATTGCGGCATCAATTTTTCTGCGTCTTCCATAATGAATACGCGCTTCACATACAGTTTGATGCCATGACGACGCTCACGATCATACAAATCAAACGGCGCACGACTTGGAATATAGAGCAGAGAAATATATTCCTGCTTCCCCTCGACACGACTATGGGTATGGGCGAGCGGATTTTCGAAATCATGTGATACGTGCTTATAAAACTCCTGATACTCCTCTTCGGTAATGTCGTTTTTATTGCGAGCCCACAAGGCAGAAGCCTTATTCACTGTCTCATCTTCATCCGTAGGCACTTCTGCGCCATCTTTCCACTCCGACTTCTTCATCACGATCGGCAAGGTGATATGGTCTGAAAATTTACGGATGATGGTTTTCAATTTCCAATCACTCAGAAACTCGTCTTCACCATCACGCAGATGCAACACAATGTCTGTACCGCGAGCCGACTTCTCTACGGTTTCGATCGTGTAATCGCCCTCCCCGGCAGACTCCCAGCGCACAGCCTCTTGGGTGCCAGCACGACGCGTTGTTAGGGTAACTTTGTTGGCAATAATGAATGCTGAGTAGAACCCTACCCCAAACTGCCCAATCAAGTTCGCATCTTTTGCCTGATCACCCGTTAGCGCATTGAAGAACTCTTTTGTGCCAGATTTTGCAATGGTACCAATATGCGAAATCACCTCATCGCGGCTCATTCCGATCCCATTGTCTGAAATCGTCACGGTGCGTGCCGCTTTGTCATAAGCAATACGAATCTTTAATTCACTGTCGTTTTCATACAATGCGCCATTAGCGAGCGCTTCGAAACGCAACTTATCGGCAGCATCCGACGCATTAGAAATCAACTCACGCAATACGATCTCTTTGTTGCTGTATAACGAGTGAATCATCAATTGCAACAACTGCTTGACTTCGGCCTGAAAAGCCATCGATTGTTTTTGTGCTGTCTCTACAGACATAGATTTCGCTCCTGAAAGTTTAAGAAATAAACGATGGAGCTTAATTGGGGATCGCCCGTCCGTTTTTCAAGTGGGGCATTCTGAAATAAAAGACTTCACGGAAAAAAGGTGTTCGATCGCCTGCTATCCAATCTCTATCCATCCGACAGCAAGCTCTTGATGTTACAAATGGCGCATCCACAAACCTAAAAAAAAGCAGTTAAAAAGCAAGTTAGAAGCCTAAACCACGTCCAGCAAGGCAACACCCTCACCCTGCCCATCTATCTCAGGGAGAGTGACCGTGGATGACCCAGCCATTGGTTTTCCCGTGGAATATACACAATAATCTTATCAACAAAGAAGTGTAATATGTATTGGCGGGAGACAACACCTTGTATCAGGGAATGAATTGACATATTATATAACTATATAGTTATTTAGAGTTATAACACTAAGGGGTGGTTACATGTTAGAAAAAAAAGAGAGAGCTTCCTCAAACACAAAAGCTGGCGTCTCAGATGATGCCGCTGTTATCAATCTTTATGCCGCTTCAGACAAGATATACCCGCGCAGCACATCTGGTTTTTTTACCCAATGGCGCTGGGTCATGATCTGGATGACCCAACTTTTCTTCTACGGTATGCCGTGGCTAGAATGGGGACAGCGTCAAGCACTGCTATTTGACTTGGAAGCTCGCCGCTTCTATATCTTCAATCTGGTGCTGTATCCGCAAGATCTTATCTACCTGACCGCAATTCTGATTATTTCCGCGTTATCGCTGTTTCTATTCACCACGGTCGCAGGGCGCCTGTGGTGTGGTTACACTTGCCCGCAGACGGTCTACACCGAGATATTTCTCTGGATAGAGACCAAGGTCGAGGGGGATCGTGCCGCACGTATGAAGCTTGATGATGGCGAGCTATCGGTGAAGAAATTTGCCTCCAAGGTCACAAAACATCTGATCTGGGTTGCGTTTGCACTATGGACCGGCTTTAGTTTTGTTGGATACTTCACCCCCATCCGCGAGCTGGGAATATCTGTGACTAACCTCAGCTTGGGTCCATGGGAGACATTCTGGGTGCTGTTCTACGGATTTGCCACCTATGGTAATGCAGGCTTTATGCGAGAGCAGGTCTGTAAATACATGTGCCCCTATGCGCGGTTCCAAAGCGCGATGTTCGATGATGACACCTTGATCGTCACGTATGACGAGCAACGCGGCGAACCTCGCGGAAAAGTGTCTCGCAAAGGAGACTTGAACACCACCAGTCAGGGCGCCTGCATTGATTGCAGCCTATGCGTTCAAGTGTGCCCAACCGGCATTGATATTCGCAAAGGGCTACAATATGAATGTATCGGCTGTGGCGCATGTGCAGATATCTGCGATACCGTGATGGACAAAGTCCACTCACCGCGCGGTCTGATCAGATACTCCACTCAAAACGCTGTCAGAAACGGGTGGTCACGCAATGAGATGTTGCGTCGCATCGCACGACCACGCGTCATGATCTATACCGGATTACTGATGATATTGACCATCGCCACCATCACCAGCCTGATCTTGCGACCGACATTCAAGGTAAATGTCATCCGTGATCGAGGCGTCATGGCACGTCTGGCTGAAGGCGGCATGCTGGAGAATGTGTATCGTCTGCAAATCATGAACGCCACAGAAACCCGGCAACATTATCAAATCAGTGCCAACGGTTTAGATAAGCTGGTACTGCAATCGGATGTCAATGATGCGCAAGGCACGGTAGCCGTTAATCCGGCTCAGTTGCGTTCGATTCCCGTGCGACTACAGATCCCAGACGGCACGAAGCCATCAGGCTCGCACCCTGTTAAGTTCAGCGTGAAATCAATTGAGCAGAATGAGACCTTGGTCGAGAAGTCGGTGTTCCTCGTGCCGAGATAATGAGCTTAATCCCAAGTGCTGGGCTACTTTACCCCAAAAGGCTCTTTAACTGGTATAAAAAATCCAGCGCCTGCTTCGGCGTCAGGTCATCCGCCTGCATCGATTCTAATGCCGAGATCACAGGATGCTGAGGCAACTCATCCACCTGCTCATTTGCCACAAACATATCCGCTTGTGGTGAATGGGCAGGCTCTTGTAGCAACTGACTCACCTCTAGCTGTGCTAACTTACGCTTTGCCGCTGCAATCACCGGCTTAGGGATGCCGGCAAGTTGCGCCACTTGCAGACCATAGCTCTGATTCGCCGCCCCCTCTTCCACCTTGTGCATAAAGACAATGCTATTGCCATGCTCGATCGCATCGAGATGCACATTAGCGGCATATTTAAATTCATCGACGATACGTGTTAGCTCGAAATAGTGCGTGGCAAACAGCGTGTAAGCACGATTCTTTTCCAGTAGTTGCTTAGCCACCGCCCACGCCAAACTCAGGCCATCAAACGTCGAGGTACCACGCCCGATCTCATCCAGTAGCACCAGACTCTTGTCAGTGGCATTATGCAGAATATTGGCTGTTTCTGTCATTTCCACCATAAAGGTTGAACGACCACCCGCCAAGTCGTCAGATGCGCCTATTCGCGTCATGATGCGATCTATTTCACCTATTTTTGCCGATGTTGCAGGCACATAGCAGCCAGAATAGGCCAACAACACAATCAAGGCTGTCTGACGCATAAAAGTGGATTTACCCCCCATATTAGGGCCGGTAATCAGCAACAACTGTCGGTACGGATTCAGTGTCACATCGTTCGCAATAAAAGGTTGCCCTGAGGTCGCAACAGAGATCTGCTCAACGACAGGATGGCGACCGTGAACAATCTCGACACCCGCTTCAGCAGTGAATTGCGGCGCAACGTAGTTTAAACTCTCGGCACGCTCTGCAAAGCAGCACAACACATCCAGCATAGCGACCGCCCCTGCATTGTTCTGCAAAGATTCGATAAACTCTGCCAGCGCCACCAGCACTTGCTCGTACAGCATCTTTTCACGCGCCAGCGCACGCTCATTGGCACTCAACACTTTGTCTTCAAAGGCTTTAAGCTCCGGCGTGATAAAGCGCTCCACATTTTTCAGTGTCTGACGTCGCCTGTATTCCGGCGGAGCACTTTCTGCCTGTGTGCGACTCATCTCGATATAAAAACCATGCACACTGTTGTACTCGACTTTTAGATTGGCAATGCCAGTGCGCGCTTTTTCCGCCGCCTCGAATTGAAGCAAAAAGTCACCATGATTAGTCTGAATCGCTCGCAATTCATCAAGCTCACGATCATAACCATCCGCGATCACACCCCCCTCGCGCAACACAACACTGGGTTCTGTCTTAATGGCACGGCGCAATATATCCAGCACGGGTTCTGGCGCAAGCAAACTTATTGTGAGTGTTTGCAACAATGCCGCTTGCAACCCAGTCAGCTGGCTTTGCAATTCCGGCAACTGCTGTAAGCTTAAATGCAGCGCAGATAAATCTCTGGGCCGCGCGGTTTTTAACGCCACGCGTGCGGTGATGCGCTCAATATCAGCGATTGACCGCAATCCCTTTCTGACAGCGTCATATTTCTTACTGCATATCAAATCGCCAACGGCCTCGTGACGCTGACTGACCTGATGCCGATCCTGCAATGGATGGTGCAGACAATGCCTGAGCAATCGTGCGCCCATCGCCGTGTATGTGGTATTCAGTAGCGAGTACAAGGTCGGACTTGCCTCCCCCCGTAATGTCACATCGATCTCCAGATTACGGCGCGTCGCTGCATCCAGCTGTAAGTAGGCGCTGGTTGATTCCACTATGAGCGCATTGATATGGGGCAACGTAGTTCTCTGTGTATGTTTCACATAATCGAGTAACGCACCCGCCGCACAGATCGCGGGCTTAAGGTCCGCGCAGCCGAACCCATTCAAATCATAGGTATTGAATTGCTTGGTCAACGTTTGGAATGCACTGTCAAAATCAAACTGCCAGGAGCTGAGTCGTTTTTTAGCAACTTTGCTACTGGTGATCGCGGCATGTTGAAAATCATCTGCCAGCAATATCTCACTGGGGGTGATACGCTCAATTTCATGCCCCAGCATCCCCACCGCAATCTCGCTCAAAACAAATCGGCCGGAGGCAAGATTGAGCCGCGCCAAGCCAATCACCCCCTCGGCTTGAAAGAGACTTAATAATGGATAGTCACGCGATTCATCCAGCAAGGCCGCATCGGTGAGCGTACCCGGGGTCAATATTCTAGTCACCTCGCGCGCTACCGGTCCCTTGCTGGTCGCAGGGTCGCCGACTTGCTCGCAGATCACCACCGCCTCCCCTAGCTTAGCCAGCTTAGCCAGATAACCCTCAGCAGCATGATACGGCACACCCGCCATTTTGATGGGCTGACCATTGCTACTGCCACGCTGTGTCAGTGTAATGCCGAGCAACTTGGCAGCCTTTTCAGCATCGTCAAAGAACAGCTCGTAAAAGTCCCCCATGCGATAGAACAACAACATATCGGGATGCTGTGCTTTTAGCCCAAGATACTGACGCATCATGGGCGTATGGTTTTCCACGTCAGCTACATTGACGTGGCTATTCTGCTGTGTTGTCATTCAGTCGTTCACACGTTTTAAAGTGAGGGTATTTTAACCCAACTGAAACTCTCCAACACGAATGAAGTGCTAATCCAGCTTTTCTATGCCCATCGCCTTGAGAATGTACTTCTCATACACCGGCTCGCTGGTGCCTTTTTTCATTTTGTAGATAAAATATTTCTCAAACGCAATCTTGGCGAAGTGCACCCACTTACCTTTTTTAACCCAGCTGTCATTGCGCGGTGGAATCTGAGGTATAGCCACAAATGCCGCCCCTGCATCCCCCATATCAGCGAGACAGATCGCGTTCCAGGTACCTTTTGCATCGGCAACTTCTCCGGCAATATCTGCGGCTATATTATGTACAATCGCTGTAACCATGGATTCAATCATATAGCCGGTCTTGGGAGCGCCTGTCGGAATTGGTGTCACTTCTACCGGCGGAATAGCAACGCATACACCGGCAGCAAATATATTGCGATATTTTTTGCTGCGTTGATGTTCATCAATCATCACAAAACCTCTGGGGTTGCATAACCCCTCAACCGCAGCCACCGGATCTATGCCTTTGAATGCTGGCAGCATCATGGAGTATTTGAATGGCAGCTCATGCTCTTTTATCACATTGCCGTTGATATCATGCTCAGCGACATACATCTTACCCGCTTCAACTTTGGTCACTTTTGCATTGGTAATCCATTTCACATCGATATTTCGATACTCGGATTCCAGCATGCCTTTTGAGTCACCCACGCCGCCTAAGCCAAGATGGCCGATATACGGCTCACTTGTCACATAAGTAATAGGCACTTTGTTACGTATTTTTCTCTTGCGCAAATCACGGTTGATAATAAAAGTGTACTCATAAGCAGGGCCAAAACAACTTGCTCCTGGCATTGCACCAGTAATGACAGGTCCTGGATCTTTCAGGAATTCCTGGTAAGCACCCCATGCCGATTCTGCATGATCTGTCGAGCAGATTGAATGGGTGTAACCGCCATGCGGACCAGAACCAGGCACTTCATCAAACGCTAATTTAGGGCCTGTTGTAATCACCAGATAATCATAACTGAGTTTCTCGCCATTAAGTAACTGCAAAGAGTTCTCTTCTGCATTGATCTTACACACTGGCTCGGCGATAAAATGTATGCCTTTTTTCTCAAGATATGGACGAATTGGAAATGTAATCTTTTCGCGCTTACTCCAACCGACAGCCAACCATGGGTTGGATGGCGTAAACTGGAAGTAATCAACAGCGTTGACGACTGTAATTTTATGTTGATTGCCAAGCTTAGCTTTAAGCTCATAGGCGGTTGGCATGCCACCAATACCGGCGCCAAGGATTATGATATGTGCCATTCCAGACTCCCTGATTGAATTATTTTCTAATTGGATTATTGAGTTACTGCTAAATTATTGGGCGCTTCATCAGCCAAGCGATAACTAATAGAAATAGCCCCGCGAATCTGACCAGCACGATAACCTACGGCCTGATCCAGCGGATACTCTTTCGAGAGTAAAGCTTTGACACCTGCGGAAATATCTGCCGACTGCCCATGACATTGCAAACACATCGGCTGTGCAGGGATGGCTTTCATATAGCAAAAAGCGCGGCCATCAGCCGTAGAGGTCACTTTCGTCACTTCCATTTCAGCAGCAGACTTGCCTTGTTGCTGCTCTGCATCAAAATTTTCCAGCACCGTTTTCTCCCATGCGTCAGGGGTGCCTTGCACGGTATTACATACCTTGAGAGAAACGCGTTTTACGGTTCTGCCATTTTGTGAATACTCAGCCGCCAAAGCAGGTGCAATCTGTTTACACACACCTATGGCGCTCTCCGCGCCACCCGCCAGTTGATTTTTTAGCGCACCGCCCAAAGTCTGCATAAACGCCTGTGCCACCTTTCTACTCTCAACCAAATACTTTGCATGTTCAACGTCACTACCAGCATATACAGGCATCACCCATGTCATCATGAGCGTAGCCAATGACCCTCTCCATGAGAAAAACTCTAATATCTTATTCAATTTTTACTCCTACAACCTTGTCTGCGCCGTCTGCAACCCATCGCTAACCCACGCATTGATACCCCCAGTCAGATTATATACCTGAGTAAATCCTGCCATCTGCAATTTGATGGCGGCTTTAGCTGAACGTTTACCACTACGGCACTGCACGATGACCGAGCTATGTTTATATTGAGCGAGTTCGCTCAATCTTTGCTCCACCTGTGCAAGCGGGATATGAATCGCACCCGTAATATGTTGCGCCTGCCACTCATCTAATTCGCGAACATCGAGAATAATCGCTTCTTTACTGGCAACCATTGATGCTGCCTGCCTAGGGGAAACTGACGCCAACTCTGAAGAGCAAGCAGATAAAAATACTGATCCAATTAACGCCAAACTGACAGTACAGTTTTTAAACATGCCACTTCCCTTTTATTCATCAATGAAAGATCTGGTTGATTTCCTGTAACCGTGGTTCGTCCAACTCTCCTGCCGCCGCAGAAAGATTAAGCAATGCCTGCAGCGTCTGGTATTTGCTGCGTGACAATGCAAGGCGGGTATTGTGCAACTCCTGCTCAGAATTCAGGACATCGAGCGTGGTGCGGTCACCCACATCGCGGCCTAATCGGGTTGAATCAAGCTTCACCTGTGCCGAATGTAACGCTTGTTCCAATGCCTTCACCTGACCCTGACCAACGGTCACTGCCATCCAGGCAGATCTTGCACTCTGCGCTACCTGCTGACGTGCAGAATCAGTCTGACTGCGCGATTTTTCTTCTAAAGCCAGCGCTTCCTGATATTTTGCATCGCGCATACCGCTACTGTAGAGCGGAATGGTCAACTGTACACCAAGACTCAGCTGCCGATTGGTCACATCAGCATCGCTGCCTATCAACCCCTGCAGACGCTCACCTCCCGCCTGCGCAACCAGATTCACCGTCGGTGAGTATTTTGACTGAAACTTCTCGCTTTCAACCTGCGCGATTTCCTGCTGCAATTGCTGTGCATGCACCTGTGGATGATTAGTTTGTGCACGCGCCAGCCAGCTTTGCAAATCGCCATTCATATAGCGCTTGAAATCCACCTGATCAGTCATCTGCGCCAACCCTGCATCCTGATTGCCTGAGAAATCAGCCAATATCGCGCGACTAAGCTGCACATTACTTTCGGCCTCCATTATCTGTGAGCTCAGCATGTCATAACGCGCCTGCGTTTCATGCGTATCAATGATGGCGGCATCCCCTTCTTTATAACGCGCCTGCGCACTCTCTAATGCCTTGGCCACCGCCAGTTGCTGCACCTTTACCGCAACAAGCGCGTCTGTAGCCAGCAGTGCATCAAAATAGGCCTGCGCCACACGCAGGATTAATTGTTGCGACTCTGCCTTCAACTGCACCTCCGCAAGTCTGGCCTGCTTGCTCAACTGGGTTGCCGAACTCGTACGAACCGCATCATACAGCGGCAACTCCGCACGCAGATTCAGATTCAAATCCAGACCACCATCCGTCTTGGTGCGAAAATCCGTTGTGCCTCCTGTACCGGAAGAGCCGCCGCCAAACTGTGCATTGGAAAATTGCGCATTGGCAATCTTGTTATCGCTACTTACTCCAGCCACGCCTGCATTCAATGTTACTTGGGGACCTTTTAGCGCCGAGGCCTGCATGTTTTTTGTACGGCCAGCTTCAGCGGATGCTCTCGCAGAAGCAAAGGCAGGATCTTGCGTAAGCGCCAATCGCCAGGCTTCTAATAAATCCAAGGCCTGCACCTGACCTGAAACTAAGGTCAACAGCAAAAGGGTGCCACATATCAATGGTCGGGATGTCAATGAACAAGTCCGCATATCAGCAGCCAGCACGCACACCCAGTTTACGCAGGATATTTTCCATCAGACACCAGCCGGTAAAGCCACTTTGCAAAAGATTAACTCCCACAAAGGCCGTGAAGTAGAGCCAGTAGTGGCTCACAAAGAACGGACTTTCTGCCACGCCAAGCGCCAATGAAAGCAGAATAAAAAATCCAGCCATTACACGAACAAATCTCCATGAAGTCATATCTAATTTCTCCTAATTAACATTCTGTTCAGCATATTTGTGACGGTAAGCCACAAAATAAAGCAACGGGATTACGACCAGCGTCAGCACAGTCGAGACAAAAATACCAAAGATCAGCGAGATCGCCAGACCGTTAAAAATCGGGTCATCCAGAATAAAGAACGCACCTAGCATAGCCGACAAGGCCGTCAGCATAATAGGCTGTGCTCGGGTAATTGCCGAGTTTACCACCGCTTCTTTGAACGACTTGCCCAATGTGACTTCGAGATTAATAAAATCCACCAGCAAAATAGAATTTCTGACAATTATCCCTGCCAATGCGATCATGCCAATCATTGAAGTAGCGGTAAATTGCGAGCCCAGTAATACATGTCCAGGCATCACCCCAATAATGGTCAGCGGAATCGGCGCCATGATGATCAGCGGGGTCAGATATGAACCAAACTGCGCGACCACCAACAGGTAAATCAATATCAAGCCTACCGCATAAGCCGCGCCCATGTCGCGGAAGGTTTCGTAAGTCACCTGCCACTCGCCATCCCATTTTATGGCATAGCTACGCTGAGTGCCTTCAGGCTGCTGAATAAAATATTCGCCTAGTGAGTCGCCACCAGGTACCGCTATTTTTGACACGTCCGAGCGCATGCCGAACATGCCGTATAACGGGCTATCCAGCTTACCAGCCATATCTCCCACCACATAATTGACCGGCAGCAGATCTTTATGAAAAATAGGTTGTTCGCGCTGATCCTCACGAATCAGTACAAGCTCACGTATCGGCACCAGCTTGCCAGAAGATGTGGTCACTGAAAGTTTGAGCAAATCATCTGTATCGCCTTGCGATGCCACTGGTAAACTCAGGCGTGTCGCTGTTGGATATTTGCTCTCATCATGCAAATAGGTCACCTCTTCTCCGGAAAGCCCTGCTCGTAAGGTACTGACAATCGCGGCCTGCGGCACGCCAAGCAATGCAGCTTTTTTCTTGTCCACTTCCAGAAAGATTCTTTTCGCATCTGCGATACTGCTGTCATCCGTATCAACAACACCTGCGGTACGCTCAAACACTTGCCGCACCTGTCTAGCCAAGCGTGTTCTGTCAGCATCATCCGGACCGTAGATCTCTGCAACAATTGGCGAAATCACTGGTGGTCCTGGCGGCACCTCGACCACTTTTACTTTAGCGCCAAGATTAAGTGCGATTTTCTGCAGTGCAGGGCGCATGCGGCTTGCAATTTCATGGCTTTGTTCGCTGCGATGATGCTTGTCGACCAGATTAACCTGAATATCGCCAACTTCGCCACCGCTCCTCAAATAGTACTGACGGACCAAGCCATTAAAATTGATGGGGGCAGAAAATCCAACATAAGCCTGATAATTCGTCACCTCCGGCACAGTATTAAGATAGGCTGTCATCGCATGCAATACTGTTGCTGTTTTCTCTGGCGGCGTGCCAACAGGCATATCGACCACCACCTGAAACTCAGATTTATTATCAAACGGCAGCATCTTCATCACCACCAGCTGCGCAACTGGCAAAACTAATGAAATCAAAATCAATCCCAGCACAGCCAAGCTTAATTTTCGTCGATTCTTCTTGCCACCTGCATCACGCAGGAATGGCGTAAAAATACGTGTAAAGACTGGCGCAATGCGTTTGGCCAGCGCATCCTCATGCTGGGCATGACGCAACCATATCCGCGATAACCAAGGGGTGATAATAAACGCAACGGCAAGAGAAATCAGCATCCCCATACTTGCGTTAATCGGGATTGGGCTCATATACGGTCCCATCAAGCCACTGACGAAAGCCATAGGCAACAGTGCGGCAATCACCGTCAATGTAGCCAATATAGTTGGGCCACCGACCTCATCCACTGCCGCCGGAATAATTTCCGTCAGCGCTGCACTCGGCTTCAGCTTCATGTGCCGATGAATATTTTCCACCACCACAATCGCATCATCAACCAGAATCCCGATAGAGAAAATCAGCGCAAACAAGGAGACTCGATTCAGCGTAAACCCCCACGCCCAAGATGCGAACAAAGTCGCGGTGAGCGTCAATATTACCGCTGCCCCCACAATTGCGGCTTCCCGGCGCCCTAGTGCAACCAGCACCAGCAACACCACGGCCGAAGTGGCAAAAATCAGTTTTTGGATAAGCTTCTGCGCTTTTTCGTTGGCTGTTTCGCCATAGTTACGCGTGATCTTCACTTCCACGTCTGCAGGAATCAGCACATTCTTAAGGCTATCAATTTGCTTAATCACGGCATCAGAAACTGCCACCGCATTCTGTCCTGGCTTTTTGGTCACACTTAATGTCACCGCAGGATACTCGGCGACGCTGCCCCCCTCCCCGTACCAGACAAATCGTTCTGCCGGCAATGGACCATCCGTTACTTCTGCCACTTCACCTAGATATACTGGCTGACCTGAGTGCAGTCCGACGACCAACTGGGCAACATCATCTGCATCTGCCAGATACTTACCCACCTCTACCGCAATCGCCTGATTGGCGTTGACCACTTCTCCCAAGGGGGCACCCAGATTCGCAGATTGCAATGCACTACGCAAATTTTCGATGGTGACGTTAGCCGATGCCATGCGTGCGGGATCCAGCATAATCTTTACCGCCCTGCCTGGCCCACCATGCGTCACGACTTCACGCGTACCTTTCACATGCTTGATTTCTGCCTCCAGCGCATGTGCAACCCGCTCAAGTTCGTAAGCCCCCTGCTGATTGTTTTTTGTGTAGAGCGTCGCAGTCAGAATAGGCACATCATCAATCCCTTTAGGTTTGACGATGGGTTCACCTACACCCAGGTTTTTCGGCAACCAGTCCTGATTAGACTGTATCGTGTTATACAGTCGCACCAATGCCTCGGTGCGCGGCACGCCTACTTCAAACTGTACGGTAATTACCGCCATACCCGGACGTGAAACTGAAGTCACATGCTCAATATCTGCAATTTGCGATAACACCTGCTCCGCTGGTACCGCAACCATCTGCTCAACATTTTTGGCAGATGCGCCTGGAAACGGAATGAGCACATTGGCCATCGTGACATTGATCTGCGGCTCTTCTTCACGCGGCGTCACCAGCAAGGCAAATAAGCCTAGCAGCAAAGCAATCAATGCAATCAAAGGCGTAATTTGTGCACTCTGGAAATATCTGGCGATACGTCCTGAAACACCTAAATTTTCTGCGTTATTGATCATGTCAATTTAATGAAATTACTTAAAGTTTGCTGCCGAGATAGGATCAAGTGCAATTTTTTCACCGGCTTGCAAACCTGAAAAAACCTCAATGTTATCGCCCTGTTTTCGACCTAATCTTATCTGCCGTAACTGTGGCTGTCCTTTACTGTTCACCACATACACGGCTGTTAACTCGCTACGTTTAACCACTGAGCTTGTCGGCACAATAATTTGAGGGGGTGCGTCACTCACAGCCACTGGCAACGCTGCACGTGCGAACATGCCCGGACGCACGCTGGCAAGCCCTGGTGGCAAAGTCACACGAACCTTCACCATATTGCTCACCGCATCAGTTGTCGGTAATACTGTCACTTGTGTGCCTGTCAAACCACGCTCAGTTTCTATTGCAGCAGGAATCGACACCTGGATGCTTGTATCTTGCTTAATTTGTACTAACTGGCTCTGTGGCACATTCACGACTACGCGTAACGCTTTGGGGTCATAAATAACCAATAGTGGCTTACCTGGCATCGCCATATCCCCCTGCTCAACGTTGACTTCAGCAACCAAGCCGGCATAAGGTGCATTAATAGTATGCAAACCAGTCTGCACATTAGCTGCACCTGTTTGTGCCAACTGCACTTTAGTTTGCGCCTCAGCTGCCTTGTAATCAGACTCTGCCCGCTCTAATGCCGCTTGACTGATATATTGTTTCTCATACAGGCGGCGTTTACGCTCAAACTCCTGACGCGCTGCATTCAACTGCGCATTGGCAGCCGTAACCCGTGCCTGATTGGAGATTACTTGCTGATCGGCAATACGCATATCAATCCGTGCCAATAACTGCCCTGCTTTCACATAATCACCGGCTTTCACCGACAGTACGGTGATACTGCCTGCAACCTGTGGTGCAATTAAACTGGATTTAATCGCTTCAACCGTGCCTTCAGCTGTAACTGTCTGTGCCTGATGATGCGACTGTATTGTCACCGTGGACAGCCCCGCCGCCCAAGCTACATTTAAACAGCCAGAAATTACCACCAACGCTATCAATAATGTTTTATTCAAGTCATCCCCTATTTACAAATTGCTTCTTTGACCAAAGTATGCATAATATATTACTGCATAGTTATATAGTCAAACAATAAATTTTGTGTATAATGATTCTCGCAGATGGACGACGGATTTAATTTGATAGAAGAAAAAATGAGCGCATTGGATGACAGAGCACTTGAACATGTCGCCAGATACTTCAAAGCCTTGGCGGAGCCAATGCGATTAAAAGTATTAAGCGCCTTGCGGGACGGTGAAAGAAATGTTGGTGAGTTAACGGAAATCTCGGGCGGTTCACAAGCCAACGTGTCAAAACACCTGTCTTTGCTCACCCAATACGAATTAGTGAAACGGGAGTCTCGCGGCACTAGCGTGTATTATAAAATTGCCGACCCCAGCGTGTATACGCTGTGTGAATTAGTTTGCGGGCAAATCGGCAACCGATTGGCAGAGGCAGATGAAATCAAAAAACTGTTTTTACCCGACAACAAAAACAATTCAATATAGAGCCTCTTGCACAATAGCTGAACAAAATGGTTTCAGCAGGAAAAATCTCACCCAAAGGTGAGATTTTTCAATATCGGCGTGACCTGCCCCAAAAAGCCGATCCAATTTTTAAGTTAGTAAAATCCGTTTATGCAGACGTTCTCAGGCTTGCAGTCAAGTGCGGATCCAAAGTTTGCAACATCTGCGCAAACACTTTCGGGTTGGCCGCTACGATGTTACCGGTTTTCAGCCAACTTTCATTGCCTTCAAAATCCCCTACAATACCGCCAGCTTCCTGTACCAACAAACCACCCGCTGCAATATCCCAAGTGGAAAGATTGATCTCGAAAAAGCCATCAACCCAGCCCGCGGCCACGTAAGCCAAATCCAAAGCAGCAGAACCTGGACGACGAATGCCCGTGGTCTTTTTGATCATGTCTTTGAGCATCCCCATGTAAGTATCCAAATGCGTGAAATCGCGGAATGGGAAACCGGTAGCAATCAACGAGTCTTGCAGCCTGGTGCGCTTAGTTACGCGGATACGCTTATCGTTCAAGAACGCACCACGACCTTTGGTCGCGGTAAACAGGTCATTATGCACCGGGTCGTAGATCACCGCTTGCGTCAGCACGCCTTTTTGCTGCAAAGCGATCGATATGCAATACTGGGGAAAACTGTGCAAAAAATTGGTTGTGCCATCCAGGGGATCAATGATCCAGATATTATCCGCTTGCTGATTACTCTCACCGCTCTCTTCTCCCAAGAAACCATGATCAGGATACGCCTCTTTGAGCGTCTCAATGATGGCCTGTTCTGCCGCACGGTCTACATCGCTCACAAAATCATTATAGGTTTTGGATTGGATGACGAGTGAACCGACATCTTGCGAAGCGCGATTAATGATAGTGCCGGCTTTACGCGCGGCTTTGACTGCGTTGATGAGCATTGGGTGCATGGCGAATAAACTTTAAAGAACTGATAAAATGTTATTTTAACTTTTTATCGTGCTTAATCCAAATTAAACACTCAAACCAACCTTGAATAATCAACACATCTTCAACAACATCCGCGTGGTACTTTGCCAGACTAGCCACCCCGGCAACATCGGCTCTACAGCACGCGCCATGAAGACCATGGGGCTACATCAGCTCTATCTGGTACGCCCTAAACATTTTCCTGATGGCGAAGCCAAATCGCTTGCCGTCAATGCGGGTGATGTGCTGGATCGCGCCATCGTCACCGCTACACTAGAAGAAGCTATTGCAGACTGCCAGTTTGTCATTGGCGTCAGCGGCAAAGAACGCTCGCTCTCTCAGGAAGTCATGACCGTCCGCGAGGCCGCACAACTCGTGCATCAAATTGCCGGCCAGCAACAAGTGGCCTTGGTATTCGGCACGGAAATGAGTGGCTTATCGAACGTCGAGGCGAATCGCTGTCAGGTACTGGCAACCATACCGGCGAATCCGGAATACACCTCGCTCAATTTAGCGCAAGCTGTGCAAATCATGTGCTACGAAGTGCGCATGGCGATTACGGATGGAAAGTTGCACTACGCAGAAAAGCCGCTGGAATTAGCCAGCCAAGAGGATTTAGAGCGCTTTTATCAGCACATGCAGGAGGTTTTAGCTGAAATTGGCTACATCAACCCTCGCGCCCCCAAAAAACTGTTCGAACGCATACGCCGCATCTACGCGCGCAGCCGACTAGAAAAGGAAGAGGTCAATCTTTTACGCGGCATATTAACGCTCTCCATTACACCCAAAAAACATACCAAATATTAAGGAAGCGCGGATGAATTCCGTTCGTGGTGAGTGTTTTCCGCTCGCTCCTTCGATACACCGCGCTACGTGCGGCAGTCAGGACGAACGGAAAACGTATCGAACCATAACGCAGAATTCATCAATGTCTCCTTAAACTGCACTTGTGAATACGATGTTAGAAATTGACTAAAATCCTCATTTACTCCACATAAACTACGGCTTTTTGTCAATTTTGCCTAGCCTTCACCGCGTTCTTCTATACGTGCAAAGGTCTCCAGTAAATTCTTTTATGGCATAATGTCGCCTATGTTTAATCACATCAAAGAAGATATTTCCATCGTGTTCGAGCGAGACCCCGCGGCGCGCACACGCTGGGAAATTTTGACCACTTATCCAGGTGTGCATGCCTTACTAATACACCGCTTCAGCCATTGCTTGTGGCGTAAGAACTGGTTTTGGCTGGGTCGCTTCTTTTCACATTTAGGCCGCTGGCTGACAGGCATTGAGATTCATCCCGGCGCAACCATTGGTCGCCGCGTGTTCATTGACCATGGCATGGGCATCGTGATTGGCGAGACCGCAACGATTGGTGACGATTGCACGCTCTACCACGGTGTCACTCTAGGTGGGACATCATGGAACAAAGGGAAACGCCACCCTACGCTAGAAAACGGCGTGGTGATTGGTGCTGGCGCCAAGGTGCTAGGCCCTATCACAATAGGTGTAGGGGCGAAAATCGGCTCCAATGCCGTCGTTGTTAAAGATGTTCCTGCCAACGCCACGGCTGTCGGCATTCCTGCTCGGATCCTGGAAGAAGAGAAATCCAAGCAACGCGAAGCCACCGCACAGAAAATCGGATTCGCAGCTTACGCAGTTGGCAATGATGAGAATGATCCAATGATTAAAGCCATTCACTCCTTGCTGGACCATGCAACAAAGCAAGATATCGCCTTACGGCAGCTACAGGCGCAGCTTGATAGGCTCAACGTGAATGAAGAAACCGATGCTGAAATCGGAGATGCATTTGATGTTCAACCTAACACCCAATCGTCAAAAGAGTGATCCGACGAACCTAAATCGCACAATAGTTGACTAAAAACGTAGGGAATTATACAATCGCCTCCTAGGTCAACTTTTATAAAGTACACACTATGCGCCTCACCACCAAAGGACGATTTGCCGTCACTGCCATGCTGGATTTGGCAATGCACGAAGCGAAAGGCACTGCTCATGAAAAACCCGTGACGTTAGCTGCTATCAGTGAGCGCCAGAACATCTCGCTCTCTTATCTGGAACAGCTTTTCAGTCGGCTACGTCGCGAAGGGTTGGTCAATAGCGTACGCGGCCCTGGTGGTGGTTACAATCTTGCCAAGAATTACAACGAAATCTCCATTGCTACCGTCATCCAAGCGGTGGACGAGTTGATTGATGCCACCCAATGTGGGGGTGAGAAAAATTGCCGCAATGACAAAGGCCCATGCATGACGCATGAGCTATGGGCATCGCTCAACGTCAAGATTCTGGACTACCTTTCAGGCGTCACACTTGCCGATGTAATTGCCAGCCAAACTGGGAAAAAGATTGAAATGAGGGCGCGGCCTAAAAAGGCTTAACCTGAGGCGGATAAACAAGACTTATACATGAACGACACCTACCTAGACCACAACGCCACAACCGCACTTGATCGCCGAGTGCTTGATGTCATGTTGCCTTGGTTGCTTGAGCAAGCTGGCAACCCAACCAGTCGTCATACTTTTGGTCGAACAGCGCGCAATGCCATTGAACATGCAAGGACACAAGTGGCTGAGGCATGCGGCGCCCATGCATCGCAGGTCATCTTCACAGCTTCAGGCACGGAAAGCAACAACTTTGCCATCAAAGGTATCAGTGCGAATCTGACGCATAAACGTGTCTTACTCAGCACAATCGAGCATCCTTGTGTTGCGCGCCCAGCCGCAACATTGCAAGCACAAGGCTTTGCCATCGAGCGTATTGATGTAGATTACAATGGTAAGCTGAACAAAGCACAACTGAAGACGCAACTTAAAAAACCAGCAGGACTGATTTCGGTCATGCTGGCCAACAACGAAACTGGTGGGATTCAAGACATTGCCCAAATAGGCGAATTGGTAAAACAGGCTGGCGCGCTCATGCATACCGATGCCGTGCAAGGCTTGGGCAAGCTACCATTACATTTCAATAGCCTGAATGTACACGCCATGACCATTTCCAGTCACAAGGTTCATGGTCCGCAAGGCGCGGCTGCGCTGATTCTCGACAAGCGAGTCGACATTCAACCACTGCTACATGGCGGCGGTCAGGAAAAAGGATTACGCAGTGGCACAGAAAACATCGCCGCCATTGTCGGTTTTGGCATGGCGTGCGAGCTGGCGATGACCAATCTAGCACATTTCTCCAGCCATACCGCAGCATTGCGCGACCGACTTGAACAAGGGCTAATGCAGTTAAACGCCACGCGCACCAGCATCACCATATTCGGCAAAACGACAGCCCGACTCCCCAATACCAGCTTTTTCGCAGTCGATGGCATTGAAGGGGAAACCCTGGTAATGGCGCTGGATCGTGCTGGGTTTGCAGTTGCCAGCGGCTCAGCCTGTTCAAGCGACAGCACCGAACCCAGCCACGTCCTGCTGGCCATGGGAGTAAGTGAAGATCTGGCACGCGGTGCCATCCGTGTCAGCTTTGGTACTAATAATACCTTGCAGCAGGTCGATGATTTTCTCGCCACATTGACTCAGGAAATATCAAGATTAAAACAGTTAACAAGCATTGCAGCTTAAGGATCACATCAACAAATGTCAGCTTCTATCGAATTACCCGTATTAAAACATCGCGATGACGCACATCCGCTCTATCTGGATTATTCTGCCACCACACCCGTGGATCCTCGTGTAGCCGCGAAAATGATTCCCTATCTGACCGAGAATTTCGGCAATCCAGCTTCACGCAGCCACCCATACGGCTGGACTGCAGAAGAAGCCGTCGAAAATGCGCGTGAAGAAGTCGCCAAGCTGGTTGGTGCTGACCCCCGAGAAATTGTCTGGACATCAGGCGCAACAGAATCCAACAACCTAGCCATCAAAGGTGCTGCTCACTTTTATGCAGCAACCAAAGGGAAGCACATCATCACTATCGCCACCGAGCATAAGGCAGTGATTGACCCTGTGCGTGAGCTGGAGCGTCAAGGCTTTGAGGCAACCTTCTTGATACCTGAGCCCAATGGATTGGTGGATATCGAGAAATTCAAAGCTGCAATTCGCCCCGATACCGTGCTGGCCAGCGTGATGTTCGTTAACAATGAGATCGGTGTAATTCAAGACATCGAGGCAATTGGTCATATCTGCCGCGCGAATAACGTGATTTTCCATGTCGATGCCGCGCAAGCCACAGGAAAGGTACAGATCAACCTGGAAAAACTACCGGTTGATTTAATGAGTCTCAGTGCTCATAAAACCTACGGACCTAAAGGCATTGGTGCGTTGTATGTGCGTCGCAAACCGCGTGTCCGTATTGAAGCGCAAATACACGGTGGTGGGCATGAGCGCGGCATGCGCTCCGGCACCTTGGCCACACACCAGATTGCAGGCATGGGAGAGGCCTTCCGCATCGCACGTGAAGAAATGGATACAGAAAACGAACGCATTCGTCGCCTACGTGACAGGTTGTTACAAGGGCTACTAGAAATCGAAGAAGTGTATGTGAACGGTGAGTTAGAGCATCGTGTACCGCACAATTTGAACATCAGCTTCAATTATGTAGAAGGCGAATCGCTGATCATGGCGGTCAAAGGCATCGCGGTTTCCAGCGGTTCAGCCTGTACTTCAGCCAGCCTAGAGCCCAGCTATGTGCTACGCGCCTTAGGTCGTAGCGATGAGTTAGCACACAGCTCTATTCGCTTCTCAATCGGCCGCTTCACCACTGAGGCCGATGTTGATTACACGATTGAACTGATGAAAAGCAAGATTGGTAAATTAAGAGAACTGTCACCACTCTGGGAGATGTTCCAGGACGGAATTGACATCTCCAAAGTACAGTGGGCAGCACATTGATAATTTATCTTTGACTTGTCTGACGTTGTTATCGGCAAGCTCATTTAGAACAAACTAAATGTCGCTTGCCTCTGCCTAATCAGCCAAGCAAATCTTAAATTATCGTAACGATTGTTTGATAGGAAGTTTATTAAAAAATTAAAAGGCAAAGCAAAATCAAGGCGGCAAGGCGCAGAGCAGTACGTATTTGTACGGCAAGCCGAGCCAACGACGATTTTGCGAAGCGTTTTAATTTTTAAGGAGTGTTGAAATGGCTTATAGCGACAAAGTACTAGATCATTACGAAAACCCACGTAACGTGGGCAGTCTAGACAAAAATGATCCTCAAGTAGGCACCGGCATGGTGGGTGCACCGGCATGTGGCGACGTGATGAAACTCATGATCAAGGTTAATGACGACGGCATCATTGAAGATGCCAAATTTAAGACCTATGGTTGCGGCTCCGCGATTGCCTCTAGCTCATTGGTCACAGAGTGGCTAAAAGGCAGAACCATTGAAGAAGCTTATGCAATCAAGAATTCTGAGATAGCAGAAGAGCTGGCTTTACCGCCGGTCAAAATCCACTGCTCTGTACTGGCAGAAGATGCCATCAAAGCAGCTGTTGCTGACATCAAAGCCAAGCAGGCAGCCAAAGATAACGCTTAATAAATTTGATGATAAAGACTAAATAGAAATGGCAATCACACTGACACAAACTGCGGCTACCCGCGTAGAAAAATTCCTGGCGAACCGTGGCAAAGGCATTGGCCTTCGTCTAGGCGTTAAAACTACCGGCTGCTCCGGCATGGCCTATACGCTTGAGTTTGTAGATGAGATGCAGCCGGAGGACCTTTCATTTGAGAGCCATGGCGTAAAGGTGATTGTAGACCCCAAGAGTCTGGTTTACATCGATGGCACGGAGCTGGACTTTACGAAAGAGGGTTTGAACGAAGGCTTTAAATTTAACAACCCGAATGTGAAAGATGAATGCGGCTGTGGCGAAAGTTTCACTGTATAAAATGCATATGCAAGCCACTGACTTTGTTGCGCGGTACTCAAAATCCTCATGTACTTCTAGTACATTCCGGCTTCTGCGTTCCGTGCGCCTCGTCATCAATCTTGCTTAAGCATTTTATAACTGCCTCATGTTACAAAACCACTTTCAACTTTTCTCTCTGCCCAAGCAATTTGATATCGATGTAAAAGCGCTCGAGTCGAATTACCGCAAGATTCAATCTGCCAGCCACCCAGACAGATTCGTCAATGCATCTGCATCGGAAAAACTTCAGTCCATGCAACTGGCCACCTCCGCCAACGAGGCCTATCAAGTACTCAAAAAGCCAGCCAGACGCGCGCAGTATCTGCTTGAACTGAACGGAGTCAATGCGATAGCAGACACCAACACGGCGATGCCTGTCGAATTTCTGATGCAGCAAATGGAGTGGCGCGAGCGCATGGAAGATGCAAAAGCAGCGCGTGACATCGCAACCTTGGAAACGCTCAACGCTGAACTGCACAAGGATGCACGCTCTATCCAGACCGAGTTGGCGCACCTGTTCGATAGGCAAAACGACCTAAGCAAAGCCACCGCAGAGACACGTAAACTCATTTTTATTGATAAAGTCTGTGCCGATATTCTGCATGCCATAGAACAAATTGAGTAGGCTCGGCTAGAATAAGCACCTCAGATTAATCACACCCACTTTAAATTCAGGTATGGCATTACTCCAAATTTCCGAACCAGGCATGAGCGCCGCTCCCCACCAGCACCGACTGGCTGTGGGCATCGACCTAGGCACCACGAACTCCTTGGTAGCCACAGTGCGCAGCGGCATGAGTACTGTGCTGCAGGATGACCATGGTCATGCCCTACTACCTTCTGTGGTGCGCTATGCCATCAACGGTGAAGTGATTGTCGGCCATGAAGCACAAGCGCAGCAAAGCGCCGACCCCGCCAACACCATCAGCTCGGTCAAACGCTTCATGGGGCGCGGCATCCACGACATTGTGGATCGAGCACATATCCCTTACCGTTTTGTGACCAGTCAGCAAGCGCAGTCATCAAAGATGCTGCAAATCGATACGCGCGCTGGACTCAAAACGCCGGTAGAAATCTCTGCCGAGATTTTGAAGACGCTCAAAGCACGTGCAGAAAAGTCACTCGGTGGCGAATTGGTCGGTGTAGTGATCACCGTGCCCGCTTACTTTGATGACGCACAGCGCCAAGCCACTAAAGATGCAGCGAGACTAGCCGGCCTAAATGTGCTACGCCTGCTGAATGAACCCACTGCAGCGGCTGTTGCCTATGGTTTGGACAATGCTTCAGAAGGCACCTATGTGATTTACGACTTAGGCGGCGGCACCTTCGATGTTTCTATCCTGCGGCTTGCCAAAGGCGTGTTTGAGGTACTGGCCACTAACGGCGACTCTGCCTTGGGAGGCGATGATTTTGATCACCGCATCTACTGCTGGGTACTAGACAAAGTACGTGAAGCAAGCAAAAACTTCGTCCCACTCAATGAAGAAGACACGCGCCTCTTGCTCAACAAAGCGCGGCAGGCAAAAGAATGGCTCACCGATAATTTTGAAGCTCAGATCCTCTGCAAACTCAGCACGGGCACATTGGTAGATGTCACGCTGACCGCACCGCAACTGGTTGAGATCACGGAGCATCTTGTCACCAAGACACTTTCCCCCACTCGCAAAGCCATGCGCGATGCCAACCTGAGCATTGAAGACATCCATGGTGTAGTACTGGTAGGCGGCGCGACACGCATGCCGCACATCCGGCAGGCAGTCGAAGATTTCTTCAAACAGGAACCACTCACCAATTTAGATCCTGATAAAGTCGTCGCGCTGGGTGCAGCCATCCAAGCCAATGCATTAGTAGGCAACCGCAGTGATAACGATTTACTGTTGCTAGATGTCACACCACTTTCTCTTGGTCTGGAAACCATGGGCGGCTTGGTAGAAAAAATCATTCCGCGTAACAGCACCCTGCCGATTGCACGCGCGCAAGATTTCACCACTTACAAGGATGGCCAGACTGCGATGAGCATCCATATCGTACAAGGTGAGCGTGAGCTAGTCAGTGATTGCCGCTCACTGGCACGTTTTGATTTGCGAGGCATTCCACCCATGGCAGCTGGGGCAGCGCGTATCCGCGTCACGTTCACGGTAGATGCCGATGGCTTGTTATCAGTTTCTGCGCGAGAGCAAAGCACTGGCGTGGAAGCCCACATCGAAGTGAAGCCTTCCTATGGACTTACGGAAGAAGAAATCACTAACATGCTCAAAGCCTCTTTCGCCAGCGCGGCGACCGACAAAAAAGCCCGCATGTTGCATGAAGCCAGAGTCAGCGCTGGTGCAATTATTCAATCAGTGAATCTAGCGCTGAAAAATGATGGACATCTCATTAACAACGCAGAACAACAAGCCATTCGTGATGAAGTTGCACGACTAGAAGCGGTTGCACAAGCTGATGATGCACATGCCATTAATCAGGCGGTGGAAAAGCTCAATCAAGCAACTGAGGCTTTTGCAGCCGCCCGTATGAATGCAAGTGTCAGCTTGGCCTTAAGCGGCAAAGCCATTAACTCTTTGGAAATGTAACCATGCCACAAATCATCGTACTGCCTCACATTGAACTCTGCCCGGAAGGCGCGGCAATTGAAGCCAACACAGGTGACTCCATTTGCGACACCTTACTCAACCACGATATTGATATTGACCATGCCTGCGACAAAGTTTGCGCATGCACCACTTGCCACGTCATTGTGCGTGAAGGCTACAAAAGCCTGAACCCAGCTGAAGAGAGTGAAGAAGACCTGCTCGACAAGGCGTGGGGGCTGGAGCCCTTGTCACGCCTATCTTGCCAGGCCATTGTGGGTGATAGCGACCTTGTAGTGGAAATTCCCAAATACAGCATCAACATGGCCAAAGAAGGCAAACGCTAGGGCCTATTCACAGGCCCTAGTTAACAGACCCTAGTTCGCATCCACCTTCTCGATTTCCACCGTATCTTCTTTGCTGTGATGCAGCGGCACTTTTTTCAATAAAACAGCCATTGCAAAAATCACAATCGCGCTCAACACCGCTGGCAAGAAACCAGTGAGCGGCACCATGGCAGCGGTATAAATCATCAGCCAAAAGTGAAACTTGCTTTTCATCTCCAGCACTTCCACAACTTCTTCCCATTTCACCATGCCAGAAGCCACATACAACAAAATGCCGCCGATACAAGCCATAGGTACTTGTTCCAAATGTGTTGCCAAATAGGCCGCCAGCAACAATTTGAACACGAATTTTGCAATACCAGCCAAAGGCGAAATCGCGCCCATGCGGATATTCACAGCGGTTCTGGCCAATGCACCAGTGTGCGGAAATCCGTTGAACAAGGGTGTGAAAATGTTCACCATACCCTGCCCCCATAGCTCTTTATTGGGGTTGTACGGTATGCCGGTGTTATTTGCCAACCTATCTGCCATGCGGCTACACAGCAGGCTTTCCACTGCGGCCACAAAGTAAATCGCCACCGCAAAATACGCCAAATCCAGCCATACTGCGCCCGTCATTTCAGGTAATGCTGGCATGGTGAAGTTGAGAAAATCGGTTGGGATATTACCGTATTTATCTTTGATTAAGACTAAGCCTTTGTCTTTCCAAAAAGTAGCGGCAGCCAACCAACCCAGCCCCAAACCAAATATCGGCGCGGGGATAAACACAGAGATTTTGATCAGGGTTTTGCAAATGGCAAATGTCGCCAGCGCCACAATCAGCGCGTAAACATTCATGTCCGGCAAAAATTCCAAGGTCTTTTGAATTTGGCTCATGAAGTTGTAGCCAATTTTCTCTTTAAAGCCAAACACCTCGCCCATTTGCGACATGGCAATCACAATCGCAATGCCGATGGTAAACCCCACCACAATGGAATGCGGCACCAATGCCACGATACGGCCTTTTTTGGCAAGCCCTGTCATCATCAACATGGCACCTGCGATGATGGAACACAGCACCAAAAAGCTGTGATTATAAGTGGCCATTAAGCCCGCAATCACGGGGATATACGCCGCTGTGGGGCCATAGACTTGATATTTACTACCGCCAAACAGCGCGCCCAGCAAGCCCGCCACCGCCCCGCCCACAATGCCTTGCTCAGGGCGCAAGCCACTGGCCATGGCAAAGCCCATCGCCAGCGGAATGGCCACCATGGCGACCACCAAGCCGGCGGTTAAATCCTTAAATATATTTTTAGCAATATTGCCTTTTTTTAAGTCTTCATAACGCCCGTCATTGGGGTTCATGTAAAACTTGAGCGTACGTAGCAAATCGTGGCTATCTGTCTCGTGTTTAGTCATTTTATAAGTGTCCTGTGTGTTGTTTAAGGAAAGGCTGATTAAATCGGCGAGCGAGATAAAGTGCAAGGCGCACGGAACGCAGAAACCGAGATAGTATGCGGTATACAGCGAGGTTGCGAGTACCGCGTAACGAAGCAATTTGCTCGCGTAGACATTTAATCAGTGTTTCCTTAGATTTTAAGGGTGTCTTGCATGAAGTGAACCTTGCCTGTACTAATGTCATACACTGCACCGATGATTGCGATTTTTTTGTCTTGTATCATGTCGGTGACAATGTCGCTACTACGGATGATGGTGTCAATTTGATGTTGCACGCTCAGGCGGTTAATTTTTTCCACGAAATCAGGGTTTTTTGAGCACCGATCTTCTGGGTTTGTAATGGTTTTTTCATGTCTAATCGCCGGTTTAATCAAATTGATAATCTCACCAATGTGACCATCCATAAAGTTATCGCAGGCTGCTTTAACTGCACCGCATGAGGTATGCCCCATCACCACAATCAGCTTGCTGCCTAAATATTTGCTGGCAAACTCTAGGCTGCCAATGGCTTTGTCTGAGGCGATATTGCCTGCCAAACGCACACTAAATATATCCCCCAGCGCTTGATCAAATACCAACTCTACTGGAGCGCGAGAATCACTGCAGCTTAAAAAAGAAGCAAAAGGGTGTTGCTTGTCCTTGGTTTGGTGGATGAGCGTTTGAAAGTCTTTGTCTTCCTCGCAGTCAGACAAAAAACGCTGATTACCTTCAATCAAAATATCCAGCGCCTCTTGCGGCGTCATTTTGTCACGGTCTAATAACGGGTGTTTATACATCAGGTTCTCCTTATTATTAACTCTTAGGTTGTATAAATGCTACTTTTTCTACTGTAATGTTTTTGAGTTTTGCATGTAACTCGTAGTCACGTAAATACTCTGCCACATCATAAGAAATGGATTTGGACTTAGTGCAATCGAGAATCACCTTAGCGTTGGCAGGTATGGCCTCCAAAGCCTCAATGATGCGTGCCTTGTTAAAGAAAGAGACTTCTTCTGCCAACACAATATGGTGTACCTCGTGACCTTCTTCTGTGGTTTGAATGTCTTTCATATGGTAAGAATTACGGTAGCTGTGGTGCAAGGCAAAACCCAGCCCCACCAGCAAACCTAAACCAATACCAGTCAGCAAATCTGTGAATACAATGGCGACAATCGTCACCATGAAGGGGGAAAACTGTTCCCAACCCAGCGCATACATTTGTTTAAACAAAGCGGGTTTTGCTAGTTTATAACCTACAATAATCAAGATAGTCGCCAAGCTCGCCAACGGAATTAAGTTCAAATAACTGGCAATGGTAATGGCGCTGATTAACAACCAAAAGCCATGCAATATGGCTGATAACTTGGTTCTCGCGCCAAAGGTAATGTTAGCAGAGCTACGCACAATCACTTGCGTGACGGGCAAGCCGCCGATTAAACCTGAAAGCATGTTGCCCAAGCCTTGCGCCTTAAGCTCTTGGTTGGTAGGCGTCACGCGTTTCAGGGGGTCTAATTTATCAGTCGCTTCGACGCACAATAAGGTTTCCAAGCTTGCCACGATGGCTAATACAATCGCCGTTTTAATGACCGCCACATTATTCCACTGGCTAAAGTCCGGGTAAGTAAAGAAACTCACAAACTCACCTACACTATTGGCTACCGGTAAACTGACAATCTGACTAGGTTCTAAACTGAATGGTAATAAGCCTTTTTGATACGTCACATTCATGGCAATACCGACCAATACCACCACAATTGGACCTTGCAATACTTGAAAAAACTTATGCTTTTTAGTGAGAAACACATCCCACAAAATAAGGATTGCGAATGAAATCAAGGCAATCGTCACTGCCCCGGGCGTTAAATAGTCCCAAGCGTTGGAGAGCGTTGTAAAGGTATTTTCACCTGACGCCTGCTCAAACGACATACTTCCCTCAAAGTCTGCATCATAGCCAAAGGCATGCGGGATTTGTTTTAAGATGATCAATAAACCAATACCGGTGAGCATGCCCTTAATGACCGATGAGGGCACAAAATAGGCGACAAACCCCGCTTTAAAAAACCCCAAGGCATATTGAATCGCGCCCGCCAACACCACCGCGAGCAAAAAGGCCTCAAAGCTGCCAAGCGCACCAATTGCGGTGAGCACAATCACGGCCAAGCCGGCGGCCGGGCCACTGACACCTAACTGAGAACCACTAAAAATACCAACGACGATACCGCCCACAATGCCCGCAATAATGCCGGAAAATAATGGCGCGCCTGAAGCCAAAGCGATGCCCAAACACAAAGGCAGAGCGACGAAAAATACCACGATACTTGCCGGCAAGTCACTTTTAAATTCTTTAAATAATTGCATGTTAGTGAAACTCCCTGAGACCTTTGCACAAAGCATTTTTAACCTAAAAATCTATCAAGTTTGTCATTCCGGCGGAGGCCGGAATCCAGACAGGCTCCATAGCCAACTAAAATAACTTTAGCAAGGGCGATTGTTAACTAAACTATAAAAACAATAGGTTATATTGATTTTTCCGACATTATTTTCACTAAAGTTACTACTCTAAATGTCACCTTGCCTAGATTCCGGCCTCCGCCGGAATGACGGGTTTTTGATATTTTAGTTAAAAATTGAACCATTTTTTGTTTTGTGCAAAGGTCTCTCTCTGTTATTAAATAGTGGCTTAAGCTAATACAGATGACGACTGCGCATATGCCTTAAACCACAAAAACCCTGCTTGTGAATATTCACAGGCAGGGCAGCTTACCAGCCGATATATTACAGTCAGTCTTTACTGCCTTCCAAATAAGGTTGTTTACCCAACATATTGATTCGCAATTTTTGATATTCAGTCGGGCCGTCTTTGGCCTTATCTTCTCCAGTCACCTTCGTCGCACCTTCCCAACCTTCTTCTTTGTTGTTTGCAGACTCATCCGGCAATTGCTGATATGGGCGCTTGGACAGGTTCTGGTTGTTTACATTATCCTTGTCAGTTGCATATGCCAAACCACTCGCCAACAAAATCGCGGTAGATACAATCACTGCCAAATTAAAGCTTTTCATGTCCATCTCCTAATCCCTTATTCGCACACTCACTATTAATATGGACGCTTAGACAAATTATTGAGACGTTGTACGTGCTGTTTCTGATCTACAGCATTGCCATCTTCACTTACTTCGCCACGCACCAATGTCGCACCTTCGAAGCCATCAGCTTTTTGATAAGCACTCTCAGGCAGAGGTTGTGCATAGGCACGTTTTGCGAAGTTTTGATTGTGTACATTTTTCTTGTACGCATCTTCCGCATTGGCCAAACCAGAAGCCATTAAAGCTACTGCTGATACAATCACTGCCAAATTCATCGTTTTCATGTTCATCTCCTTCATCAATTACTGCTTCGTTAATTTAAGTTTCAATCGCTTTGTTGATGGAACGCATTATGCAGGGGCTTAGTCAATGAAAAATCTACCAAAATAGGTAGAACGGTATATACTATATGGCATATGCCAAATGACATATCACACACGATTGAGCAGCCCGCCAGCGCACGAGCGTTGCGGCAAAGCCTGAAACAGACACAGGCCAATGATACGCATCTGCGCCTTTACCAGAATCTGGGTCAGCAATTATTTGAACATGGCTGGAGTGCAGCCACTGCATCCAATCTGCTACATTCCCTTTGCACCTTACTCTCGGCACAGCACGCCATATTGGCGATAGAGGACTCCGGCAAGTTGATTGTATCCAGCCAAGTCGGTCAGGCCCTGCCAGTAGGCGCCAGGATTCCCATGATGGGCATACTGGCAATGATGTTGAAAAACCCAGTCAATTTTACGCTGTATGAGAACAAGAATACGCAATTATGGACACATGGTGAGGCTGCCCACCATGAATGCTTGATCCCCATCGCGCTGAACCGCCATGGCGTGGGCATCATTGCGCTTTCCGGCAAAAAGCTCACGCTGAACCCGGCAGAAATCGAGTCTTTACAAGCGTTTGCAGGCCTGTTGGCGCTCGCCATCTCCCAGCACCAAAACCCGACACGTAGCGAGGCGGATCAAACCATCCTGGAAGCGTTAACCCCAAGGGAACGCGAGATTCTGGCCTTGCTGCCTTCCGGCCTAAGCAACAACGAGCTGGGTGCAAAGCTCGGCATTGCGCCTGGCACAGCCAAAATCCACGTCGAGCGCGTGCTGAGTAAGCTGGGCGTCAAGGACAGGACACAAGCGGCTGTGAAAGCGGTTGAACTGGGGTACAAAGCATGAACCCGCTTGGCCGCATTGCACAGGCTTGGCAGAACCTTCCCCTCGGGCTCAAGGGTGTTTTCGTCATTGCCCTTCCCTTGCTGGTCTTGCTGGCTTCTTTGGGCTCTCTGTATTTAAGGGAACAAGAATCCACACAGCTTGAAAACAAGCTCCGGCTGGCGCTGCAAAACCAGCGCGACATCCAGACCGTGCATAGCCAACTGCTGGAAGCTTCCACCGGTGTCAGGGATTACTTGCTGACTGGTGACAAACATTTTCTGAATATTTTTTTTCGCGTCGAGCAAGCTTTGCCAACGACTCTTGTACAACTTCAAACCCAGCTGGAAAACGAAACGCAGAAGCAGCGCCTCGCCAGAATTACGCCTTTGGTTGAACAAAACCTGCATGATTTGCGCATCATGTCTGAATACGAATCTGAGGTCGCCTCGGAAAACCTGATTGCCAAATTCAAATCGCAAGTGAACACACTGGATAAACTTCGCTACGAGATTGAACTGCTCAATGCGGAAGAAGCGATTTTGGTAGCCAAAGACCAGCAGGATGTCTTTGAGCAGCGACAGCGCAATATCACCATCACCTTACTGGCCGCCATTACCGGCATCATCGGCTCTTTGGTAGCCGTTTGGATATTCTCACGCACCATCGTCAAACGTGTACGATTGCTGAGAGACAGTGCAGCTCACCTGGCCAAGGCAGAAGCCTTGGACCTGCCCTCCAGCAGCCGTGACGAATTAGGACAACTCTCCGACGAGCTGGAACACGCTTCGCAATTACTGGCACAAAATATCAATGCCGCCAATCAGTCGCGGCATGAAGCCGAAGAGGCCAGCGCTGCAAAAAGCATGTTTTTATCTCGCACCAGCCATGAGCTGCGAACCCCGCTTAACGCGATTTTAGGGTTCGCCCAACTTTTGGAGCTGGATTTAGCACCAGGCAAGCAGTTGAATAGCGTTCAGCTGATTAAAGGCGCTGGCCAGCATTTGCTTAAGCTCATCAACGAAGTGCTTGAAATCGCAAGAATCGAATCTGGTGAAACAACCCTAGAGCTTACGCCAGTTTCAATCAACAGCCTGCTGGAAGAGGCCGCGCATTATATTGCCCCGATTGGTAAAGTGAGAGACATTGAGATTCGCTCTAACATCTCGCCTGATTTATGGGCAATGGCTAACCGGCAGAAGCTATTGCAGGTGACATTAAACCTGCTCTCCAACGCATTGAAATACGGCCCTGTCAGCTCTACTGTGCAGTTAAACGCCTATCGCCGCAGTGATGTGATTGTGATTGAAGTGCAGGACACTGGTCCAGGCATCCCTGCCGACCTGAGAGAACGGGTGTTTACCCCATTTGACAGACTGGGCGCTGAGAATACCAAAGTGGAAGGCACAGGTTTGGGGCTGGCGCTATCCAAGCAGATTATGCTGGCGATGCATGGCAACATCCAGCTTGCAACAGACAAGAGCTTATTCTGGATAGAGATCACAGCCTGCGCTCCGGATATGTCTGTACCAGAGCAGGCTCAACAGACCAACATTAGCAAACCGGTGAGCCTGTCTGACAAACACTCTATTCTTTATGTGGAAGACAATATCAGTAACCGCGCTTTGGTCGAGGCGATTATCATGCGCCAGCGCGACTTACGCATCCATTGCGTATCCACCATCAAGGATGCCAAACGATACTTGGCAGAAGTACACCCTTCGGCATTGCTGATTGATTTAAACCTGCCAGATGGCTCAGGTGAGGAGTTGGTATATCACGTACTGAATGCGCCTGAGCTCAAAAATATTCCAATGATGATTTTAAGTGCAGATGCGCTGCCAGATACTATCAGCCGTTTACAAGCCGCCGGCGTGGCAAGCTATATGACAAAGCCATTGGATGTTGCATTGTTCAATAAGCAAATCAGAGAACTTCTTCAAAATCAGGATCAATCATGACCGAAGCAGACATTCTAAACGCTAAGATTCTCATCGTAGACGATGCAGAGGCCAATTTAAAGCTACTGGAAGATTTACTGGCAAGAGAGGGATTTCATCAAATCATCAGCACCGCAGACTCCACACGTGCATTGGATTTATTCAAAGCGTTTGAGCCGGACTTAATCCTGCTGGACTTAATGATGCCCGAGTTAGATGGCTACGCGGTATTAGAAATACTCTCGCGCCATATCGCAAAAGATGAGTATCTACCGGTACTGGTACTGACGGCAGATGCCACCATTGGCGCAAAAAGAAAAGCCTTGGCTTTAGGGGCCAAGGACTTTTTAACTAAACCTTTTGATACCATTGAGGCGATGCTTCGCGTTTGGAACCTGCTTGAAACGCGCCTGTTGTATCGCCATTTGAAATCACTCAATGCCGACATTAAACCTGCGGTGCATTCACATCAATCTACTGAATAACTAAGCTGCTGAATAAAAGCCCTGTAGTTATTGAGTAAGCATCGCCACTTGATTCAAAGCCACATCAGCACGTGCAGTTCTTTCAGTGATCTTATTCAAATAAGCGATCGCTTGTGGATGCTCAGCATTTAATGACAGCACTTTTTTGAAGTGATCTTTAGCTTGTTCATAAGCTTGTGTTTCATACTCAGCTGCAGCCAAGTGAAACCAAGACTCAGCTACTTCAGGCTCGCTTTTTACCCAAGCTTGAGAAACCGCCAACAAAGATTTCCAATTTTTGGAAACATAAGGTTGCACCACTTGCATAAAGTAAGGACGTTCCTTTTCACTTGCAGCCCAGAAAGGTTTTTTACTTTCAACCCCCAAAGCCTGAGCAGGCTTATCCATCAGTGACTGCACCCACTCTACCGGCATATAGAAATACTGTGCTTCGCTACCACGGCTTTTTAAGGTGATGATTCCCACCAGAGACCCAGTTTCATCAAACACGCCACCGCCACTAGCCCCTAATTTGAAAGGACTGCTTGCGCGTATTACCATACTGCCATCCATGGGAAACATTGCCTTAACGACACCATAAGTATTCACTGGCACAGTAGTCTCACCAGGATAGCCCACAGTAAAGACTGCGGTTTCATATTTCAAACTCTTAGTAGCATGCATCTTTGCTACAGGAGCTTCTAAATCAGCAACCGTAAGAATACATAAGTCATGGTGCCAATCCGGCTTGACTGACGTTGCTTCATGAGCGACACCATTCGCCACCACTTTTACATCACGTGCATCGGTCACCACATGGCAATTGGTCACCACTTGGTCTTTAGCAATGACCACTGCTGATCCAAGACCATCAGACCCATTATTGTGCTTTACTTGCACTCGCAACACTTGTGCATTCAACTCGCGCACCATTTCATCGGTAGGCGTAGCCCAAGCATGATGAGTCAAACACCCCATGAAAACTGTCGAACCTAATATGGCTAGATTTAATACTCTAAGATAATGTTTCATGATTGCTTGCCTCGCTTCACTAACTTAAACGTTGCTGACAATCACTACACTGCAATTACCGTTCCAACTAGAAAATATTTGGCGCAACCTACCATTAAACCTTTCATAAACAAATAGTTATAGAATTTTAAGAAAAGAAAAAGGCCTCTAGAATTTAGAGGCCTCAAAAGACAATTACGCACATTATCAGTGCGCTTGGTATTTAATGGTGCATGTTGCACCTGTAAGGAAAACACATTGAACTAGTAAGCAAAAATAATGGCTGTTGTGGCAATCAAGTTATTTTGACTTGGCTCACCATGATTCAAATAGATTTTATCTTTACTGTGAAATTTTCTTAATTCCGCGCGTAAAGTAACATGACTTAACACTTTGAAATCAGCATTTACTGAATAGCTCGTTGTTCTAAAACCAGATGGCGTGCCGGTATCAACAATCACCCCATCTTTATCCTGATAATATTCTGCCCTTGCCGTAAAGCCCAACCTTTCAGAATAGGCGTATCTAGCAATCACAATCGGTGTAAACCATATATTATAGCGATTGCTGTTTTTCTCTTTTTGCTCTGCGCCAATGTCGAATCCGGTCAGCAGACTCCATTGATCACCCAACTGGTATTGCCCATAGAAATTATGAAAATAACGCATTTTGTGGGTTCTGTCTGACTTATCGTTACCAATAAACGAGCTGCTATTGAGTGTAATCTTAGCGTTCGGTTTATAAGTGAGTTGATGCCCGAATGATGGCATCGTGTTCCCATCTGGTCGCTGGATGCGCTGCCAGCCGTTTAACAGCAACCCACTGGCATACCATCGGCCATCTTCTGAGGTATATGAAACTCTTACACCCGTCTCAAAATAAGGCGAATTGTCGGCAAGGATGCTCCTTGTCAATGTCCAGTTTTCTGCGCCTATGGCACTCTCAAAGCCAATATGCGAAGGCAAAACGCCAGCATCCAGCCACAAATCATGTGTATCGGACAACTTCATCCCGACATTGACTTCAAAAATCTTTTGTAAATCATCAGGTTCGGCCGCGTAATTTGCCCGCATATAAGTCCCGGAGCCCAGTGAAAGATTCGCCCGAACACGGTCGGACTCCAGCTTGGCTTTGACTATGGCCAGATTGAGACTGGGCTTACCTGTTTTGTTGTGGCTATAAGCAAAACTTGGGCGCGTATCATCTGAGGCATGATCAAAGTCATGTATATGGTAAGTTTCCAGATACCCGCCAAAACTTAACTTAGCGCGCTCATCATCTACTGTCTCGTCGGCCAACAAAACTTTGGGCAAAGACAAGACAGCAATGAGTAGGATTTGCTTACTTTTCACAATTAGCCATGCATTAAAAGCAATGATTAAAAACTCAGCACCAAAGTTGAAGAGGCCACATGATTTTCCGAGTCAGGCTTACCGTGTTGATTCACATACTGATTTAAATAACCGACCTCAAATTTAACATCAGGCTGAAACGCCCAGTTGACGCCCAGAAAGGCACGATTCTGATCAAAACCACGACGCGCGCCGTAATCGGTATCGTTTAAATTGATGAAATACTCATCATACGCAACCCAGTGCAACTTGGGGCTTATGGCAGAAGGCATGGTCAGGCGGATCATCTGCCGAATTTTATGTCCGGTTTCATGGGAGTTCTCGATAAAGCGCTGCTCCAGACGGGTGCGGCTCTGAATCGACAGCGAACCTACTGGCTCAAAATTATGCAGCAGTTGCTGCCACACACGATTTTCCTCAAAGGATGGCTTACTATTCGGATGTGTCGTCACATGCGCATAACCCAGCCACAAGCTGGTTTGTTTGTTCAAAGCATAAAAAACCGCCGGGCGAATAAGCAGTTGATCAAAATGGCTACCTTCTTCACGCCAGCGCGGCTGCAGTTCGGCATACCAGCGCCAGTTTTCCAGCGGCAACGCACCGGTTGCATTCACATTCAGCCAAAAACGACCATCTTCTTCAGTATCGGCATTAGCCTGCGTACTGAGTAATAACAAAAAAAATAACATTCGCGCACTAAACATAAAGCGCATAAGTAACTCCAAAACAAAGCCGATTATTGTTCCTTAAGGATATTAAAACCCTAATAAGGTCAATTCCGTATAGAAGAAATCAGAATCCATATCGCGGTCTGCCTGACCAGCAACCTTTCTTGAAATGGTTTTAACAAAATCTTCCGCCCAGAAGTGGGCGTAGCCCAAGTTAAGCGATGCGTATTGGTTGATTGGGAAGCGCACGCGCAAGTCGAACTCTTTACCTAGATCCTTGCCACTCTTGCCTGTCTGGTCGCGCAGGTTGGCACCAGCATTCCAGCGATCAGTCGCGCTATCCAGTTGAAACCAGCTAAAACCGGTATCTACTTTCACGTTATCCAGAAAGGCTATTTTAGGGTCAAACTCCAACCGTAATTTGGGCGTACGGATATTTTCCATCTGGATGTAATCATCGTTTGACCAAGGGCGGGCAAAACCGAATAACCGTTCAAAGCGTTGGTGCTTGCCATCATTCGGGTGCTTGTCACCGTTGACCACGCCATAGAAGGCACTCAAGCGCGGTTTCCATGGGTACTTGAAGCTGTAGCCAATCTCGGCGTTGTAGGCATAGGCGTCGTGATCCAGTTCAGCAATGAATGCGCCAGCATTGCTCAATTCGTCCTGATGCCCCCATTGTTTAATATAGCTAACGTCATAATCAAATCCGCTTTTACCAACCATGCCGTAGGCACGCAAACCGGCAGTATGAATCTCACGGTCAATTTTAGTGTTAGCCGCAGCAGCTTTGCCGTTGCTGTCGTATTTCACCTCGTCGCCATCCTGCTTCAGCAACAGATAATAAGGTTCTAGTGTGACCGTTTCCGACCAGCCGCGCCAATTACCAATCACACCGTAAAAGTCCTGCGCATGGTCTACTTCATCCAGCCGCGTGGTAAAGCGTTGCACCGGTTTCACCGCGAGCAGTTCCAATTGCCAGTCATTCTTCTTGTCTCCTATCTGCGCCCTTAGCCCTTGAAAGGTGTTGGTGGTGTTACGCCACTCATTGCGCGCAATCAGGCGGCGGTCTATGGCTTCCCAGGCGTGGCGCCCGGCACGTACCCAAACAGGGCGTGCGTTACCAAGATCATCTTTCCCTAGAAAACTCTCTTTAAAGTTAAGCTCCAGATAGCCTTGCAGAATATCGGCTTGGTCGATATCGCGTGTGTCGTATTCACGGGTATAGTCGCCATGGTTGCGGCGAGAGTCTTGCACTTCGATAGCAAATCGCAATGGATCGAGAGTATTCTTCACCCCCAGATAAGCGCGGGTGCGTTGCAACAATAGCTCGTCGATGTTTTGATCTGCACGGCGAAAATCATTATCGCGGCGCTCAAAACGCGCACGGTATTCCAGCCCCACATCCAGCCAATCCACATCGGCAAAAGTGTCGTAATCTTTCAGCCAGGTCTTGTTCGCCTGCTTTACATAGCGTGGCGGCTCAGTCTCTTTCTGTGTGCCATAACTTTTACGTTCGACGTAATAATCCTGACGCTCCAACTGCCCAGCAGCATCCTCTGCGGCAATAACGCCTCCGCAGACCAATAACCCTATCAGTGCAAACCAATTACGATACATAAGCATTCATCCGATACTGGGCTAATCATAGCAAACTTGGCACCTCCTGCTAAATAATAATTAAGCATTTACTTATGGAAGCACGGAATAAGGTTCCATATGCAATCGGCAATAAAAAACCCCGCAATTGCGGGATAAAGAGGGAGTTTGTAAACCTTTTATTGGAATGAATTTGTCGTTCTAAATGTGCAATTCACATGCCTTTTACACGCCTAGAAAGACAAATCCCACTGCGCCCATAGGCGTGTTTCATCATCTCTCTTTTTAGAGGTCGTAGTTGTTGCAGGGTCTTCCACCGTCAATCGACTGGCTTGCAGACTAATCTTATTGTTATGCCCATCGAAGAAGTAATTGACCACAGCACTCAATTCTTTTTGCTTGTCATTATCTCGGTCGGTATCCATATCCACAACGGCATAACGCGCTGCGATTTCTAGCTCTTTTGGAATGCCTGAAATGATGCCGTGAGGAAAATAACCTGCCTGCACAAAACCACCCAATAATTTGACCTCTTCATCAAAGTTCAAAGTATCTTTGATTTTCTTGGAGTGCAATTCATGCAAGAATGAAAAGCCTTTATATTTAAAACTAACTTCTCCCAGCATTTGGTCGATCTTATATTGTCCAGGTGCAGGTCTCTTTGCAGAATCTTTATCATTTGGATCTTTATATCTGCTATCTTTTAATACCCTGCAACCGTCATTTGCTGTCTCAAATGCCGTACATTTGCTTTGGTTAGTATTGGCAGCAATCGAGATATTTAAATGCGGCTCTTCGCTGAAGTCGGTATCCGATTGGTCCCATTTCATTTCTCCGCCCATGGCATTCCATTGCAGGCGACCGGAATACATCATATTGTCATCGTCATTATCACGCTCACCCACGCCCACGCCAGTGAAAGCACCCACGTAGTAGGTCATATCTACAGGCGTACCAGCAAACAAATTACCTTTAAGCTCAACACCTTGTTGACGATCGACCGTGAAAATATCGTTGACGATAGAACGATTGACAAACTGTTGTGCACCGGATGAAGCCACACGCTCGTTGTTGTACGAGACTTTGCCACGCCCAACACGCAACTGCGCCCATTTATATTTGTCCACCGTCAGTGATAAATCACGCAGAACCGGTTGTGACCAATCATACTGCATGTAGTATTTAATCCAGGGTACAAACGCGTGGCCCTTCAATTTGGTACGCGCACGGCGAATCATAAAGGAATTGGTGTCTGCATCAAGATCTTTCGTTGTGCGTGGGTCTTTATCAAACGGTTCTGCATACCTAAATTGTATTCTATTCTGGATAGCCAGTGAAAACTTGTCATCTTCGGTCCCAAATTCGAAACCACTCTTACCATAACTGACACTCGCCGGCGCATACCCTTTCTTAGGCTCCTTTTTCTTGTTGCTAGCAACTTCGCCCCCATGCCCCTTCATCAACAACGCACCTTCCTCTTCAGTCAACACCCCTTTAGCCACCAGCGCCTGAACCAAATCGCTCGTAGTGTCAGCAGATGACTGCGTACCAAACCCCATCATCACTGAACCTGCAAGCGCTGCTGCCAACATGCCATGTAGTTTGTAGCTCATTTAAATTCCCTCTTGTTTTAAGTAGTGATTTACTGCATTTTAAATTTTGAACTGCCTGTGTGACAATTTGATGACAAAAAGCAATTTGCTCACAAACCCTGACTAAATGTTGCTTTTTTGCAACAACAAAAAGCCGCCTGTCGTTTCCGGCAGGCGGCTTTCTAAATGGGACTGCTGCGATGTAAGAACTAAGCTTCAGCGCGCATATGTGGAAACAGAATCACATCACGAATACTTGGGCTGTCGGTGATCATCATCACCAAACGGTCGATACCGATCCCGCAACCGCCTGTCGGTGGCATGCCATATTCCAGCGCGCGAATAAAGTCTGCATCGTAATACATCGCTTCTTGGTCACCCGCCTCTTTTGCTTTCATTTGTGCATGGAAGCGTGCTGCTTGGTCTTCGGCATCATTCAGCTCGCTAAAACCATTGGCGATCTCACGACCACAGACGAATAATTCGAAACGCTCGGTGATTTCCGGGTTGGCATCCGAGGCACGCGCCAAAGGTGACACTTCCACCGGATAATCAATGATATAGGTCGGGTTCCATAATTGCGCTTCGGCGGTTTCTTCAAACAAGGCTAATTGCAAGGCGCCTAAACCGGCATGGTCAAACGGTTTGGTGCCGAACTTCATGATTTCTTTACGCAGGAAAGCTTCATCATGCAATTGCTCTAAGGTATATTGCGGTGCATATTTCTGAATCGCCCCCACAATGGTCAAACGCTCGAACGGCTTGCTTAAATCCAGCTCACGCCCCTGATACTGCAACACGGCAGAACCGGTGGCCGCAATGGCTGCGGTACGGATACAACGCTCGGTAAAGTCCATCAGCCACAGGTAATCGGTATAGGCCGCATAGAATTCCATCATGGTGAATTCTGGGTTATGACGTACGCTTAAGCCTTCATTACGGAAGTTACGGTTCACCTCAAACACACGCTCAAAACCGCCAACGACCAAACGCTTTAAATAAAGCTCAGGCGCAATACGCATGAACATCTGCATATCCAGCGCATTATGATGCGTAATAAATGGCTTGGCCGATGCACCGCCCGGAATCGGGTGCAGCATGGGCGTTTCTACCTCAAGGAATTGATTCTCCAGCATAAACGCACGAATGGCAGACACCACTTTACTGCGCGCAACAAAGGTTTTGCGTGTTTCTTCAGACACAATCAAATCCACATAACGCTGACGGTATTTCACCTCTTGGTCTTGCAGTCCGTGGAATTTTTCTGGCAATGGGCGCAATGACTTGGTCAATAAGCGCAATTCAGACACTTTGACGGAAAGTTCGCCTGTTTTGGTTTTAAACAACACGCCCTTGGCCGCGATGATGTCGCCTAAGTCCCAGTGTTTAAAAGCCTCATAAAGCGCTTCACTATTCTCACCCGCCAAGTTGTCTTTAGAAATAAACAACTGAATACGGCCAGTACTGTCTTGCACGGTGGCAAAGCTGGCTTTACCCATCACGCGCTTGAGCATCATGCGGCCGGCAATACTCACGTGCACGGCTTTAGGGTCTAAGATTTCGTTTTCAAAACCACCAAATTCGGCATGCAGCACCGCTGCTTGTGAGTCAGGCTTGAAATCATTAGGAAAAGCCGCGCCGCCATTTGATTTAGCGTGTTCACGTATTGTTTTTAATTTTTCGCGACGCTCGGCAATGACGTGGTTTTCATCTATGGGCTGTGGAGTTGTTGATTGTTCAGTCATTTTTTTAAGTGTTTAATTTCAAAGGTTAAATTAACAAAATTTCGTTTGCATTCCTGCTCAGACAAGGCGGAGACACGCAGACAGTACGCATTGTACGGCAAGTGGCGACAACACCGTATGAGCGGGAATGAAAGCGTAAATCATACGCCCTGCTTCAAACTTTCAGTAACAAATGGGTCAAGGTCACCATCCAGCACCCCTTGGGTATTGCCAATCTCCACGCCTGTGCGTAGATCCTTGATACGTGACTGATCGAGCACATAAGAGCGGATCTGATGCCCCCAACCGATGTCGGTCTTGGCATCTTCCAGCGCTTGTTTTTCTGCGTTGCGCTTGTTCAGCTCAAGGTTATACAGCGCACCTTTCAGCATATTCATGGCTTCGTCTTTATTGCGATGTTGTGAACGGTCGTTTTGACATTGCACTACCACACCAGTTGGCAAGTGCGTGATACGCACCGCTGAATCGGTTTTGTTAATATGCTGACCGCCTGCGCCACTGGCGCGATAGGTATCGATACGCAGATCTGCCGGATTAATTTCAATCTGAATTGAATCATCCACCTCCGGAAACACCTGCACACTGGCAAAACTGGTATGCCGTTTGGCGTTCGAGTCAAACGGCGACTTACGCACCAGTCGATGCACACCATTCTCGGTGCGCAGTGTGCCATAGGCGTAATCGCCCGACACCTTGATAGAGGCGCCTTTGATACCAGCGACATCGCCTTCAGACTCTTCTAGCACCTCGACCTTGAAGCCCTTGCGCTCGCAGTAGCGTAAATACATGCGCAACAGCATATTCGCCCAGTCTTGCGCTTCCGTACCGCCACTGCCAGACTGAAATTCTACAAAGCAATTGGCAGAGTCTAGCTCTCCAGAGAACATACGCCTGAACTCCATTTCGGCGATTTGCTTCTCAATAGCGATGGAATCTGCATCAACACTGAACAGTGTCTCATCATCATTCTCTTCACGCGCCATTTCAAAGAGTTCTTGCGCATCTTTCAGGCTAGACTGCACCCCGATCAAGGTGCCCACAATCGTCTCTAACTCCCGCTTTTCTTTACCTAGCTTCTGACTTTTAGCGTTATCGTCCCAAATCTTAGGGTCTTCTAAAAGACCATTCACTTCTTCTAGGCGCTGACTTCTAGCTTCAAAGTCAAAGATACCCCCGAAGGGCGTTGTTGCGATCACCTAAATCGTTGATGCGATTGGCGATGATATTGAGTTGTTCTGCTTCCATAACCGATTGAGCTTAATCACTAAACCCAGCATTATACATCAAGTGCTTATGCTCACTTAGCTGGCTTGAGCATTCACCACTTCGCCATCTTCTTTAGTAAAAGTACCAATGTTAGGATTCTCCAATATCGACAGCACCAACTCGGAAGGGCGACACAGCTTAACGCCTTTAGCAGTCACGACTATCGGGCGGTTAATCAGTATCGGGTGTTGCAACATGACAGCAATTAATGCCTCTTCAGACAGACTCGGATTATCCAACCCAAGCTCGGCAAAGGGCGTACCTTTTTCGCGCAAGATATCTCTGGCATTAACGCCCATGGCGGCAATCAGCTCTATCAGACGCTCTCGACTAGGTGGTGTCTTCAAGTACTCGATGACCTCTGGCTCCACACCGCTCGCATGAATCATAGCTAGGGTGTTACGTGAGGTGCCACATGCCGGATTGTGGTAAATCGTGACCTTGTTCATGTGATATATTCCTTTGATTGATATGTTTCGACAATTTAACCTCAATGTAAAACAACCTGATGGATAATCTACGATTAAATCCGATTAAACACTCACAGATTTTGCGTTAGGCGATTAAACTTGTACTGTCATAAAAATGTAATAAATTAGCAATATAATAAATCTGAAATGTAATAAATCAGAAATTATTTAGGGAGATTAAACACTATGGCGAACGCAACGTTAGGCCGCTTGATGGCAGCAGTTTCACCACGCAACGACAATTATTTTGTACTATTCAACAGCTTAGCAGATTGTGCGGTGAAGGGCTCTAAAGTGTTGGCTTTAATGACCAGCTTGCGAGATTCAGAAAAATTTGACGAGCACTTTGCAGAGCTCAGAAAAATAGAATCCGAGGCAGATGAGTACACCAAGGAAATTCTGCTGTCCTTACATAAGACTTTCATTACACCGTTCGACCGCCGTGAGATCCGTGAACTGGCCATGGCGCTTGATGACATCATCGACTATATGGAAGATATTCCGCAAAGTGCAAAGATCTACGGTCACACTGCATTCACACCAGAAATGGTTGCACTGGCCCAGATTCTGTTGCGTGCATCTGAAAAAGTGCGTGAAGCAGTCAACATGCTGGCAGACATGAAAGATGCAGGGCGCATCCTGCGTACCTGTGAAGAAATCAGCGCCATTGAAGGTGAAGCTGATCATGTCATGCGAGCCGGCATGCACCGTTTGTTTGAGGAAGAGTCAGACGCGCGCACCTTGATTCGATCTAAGGAACTCTACGATATTTTTGAAGAGGCAGTAGACAGCTGTGAAGATGTGGCCGATGTGATTCACGGCGTAGTGTTAGAGCGAATTTAAGGGGCACGGTATGGATCACGCAATTCTCATCATGGCCTTGCTAGTGATGGTTGCCCTCATATTTGACTTTATGAATGGCTTCCATGATGCAGCGAACTCTATCGCACTCATGGTCTCCACACGCTTGCTGACCCCGCAAGCGGCCGTAGCATGGGCTGCTTTCTTTAACTTCATTGCATTCTTGTTCTTTGGTCTGCATGTTGCCGATACCATTGGCAAAGGCATTATCGATCCCCATATCGTCAATAACGCCGTGATATTTGGGGCACTCGGTGGCGCCATTGCCTGGAACGTTATCACGTGGTGGTTTGGCATTCCCTCTTCATCGTCACACGCTTTGATTGGTGGCTTACTCGGTGCCGGCGTGGCGCACGCAGGGACCAAGGGCATTATCATTGGTAGCAAGCTCATCACCACCGGTGTTGCGATTGTGCTATCGCCTTTGTTCGGCATGCTACTGGCGATGGTGCTATCAGTGCTTTTGTTATGGGTATTTCAGAAGTCATCCCCATACAAAACGGAGAGTCGCTTCAATAAGCTACAGTTCATCTCGTCCTCTTTATTCAGCTTGGGACACGGCGCAAACGATGCACAAAAGACCATGGGGATTATTACTGTTTTACTATTCGCCAATGGTTATCTTCAAGGTGATTTCCACGTGCCATTTTGGGTGGTAATTTCATGCCAGCTTGCTATGGGACTTGGCACGCTAATGGGTGGCTGGCGTATTGTACGCACGATGGGCATGGGCATCACTAAAGTGCGCCCAACTGGTGCTTTTTGCGCACAAACTTCCGGTTCCATCGCCTTGTTCTTAGCCACATCACTGGGCATCCCGGTCTCTACCACACACACCATCACTGGTGCGATTGTAGGGGTAGGCGTGTCGCGACGTGCTTCTGCAGTGCGCTGGGGATTAGCATCCAGAATTGTCTGGGCTTGGGTGCTCACGATCCCTTGTGCAGGGCTGATCGCTGCGATGACTTATCATCTAGGTCGCAGTTTCTTATAACCGCACTCAAAAATCTCCTTACAAAAGGGCTCGACTCGAACTTTTTTTTATGCGGTCGAGAACAGAACACTAGGCTTCAGCTACGCAGAAGAAAGAAACTCGCCAGCCGGGCGAGAGCAGCAAAAAGCAAAGCCACCCATACTCCATAGGGCAGACTGCAAACGAGTCTGCCCTACGCGGGCTTTATGAGGCTGCTTGCGCCACTACGTCCGCAATCTTCTGCGCCAGCGTTTTTACCTGCGCTGCATTTTCGCCCTCTACCATGACGCGAATTTTCGGCTCCGTACCAGAAGCCCGCAGCAGTACGCGACCTGTATCCTGCAACTCAGTCTCTGCCTGCTTCACGGCTTCCTGAATGCGCGGATTATTCAAATCCAGGTTCTGCTTGGTAGTAACATTAATCAGTAGCTGCGGATACAGCGTCAAATTGGCACCCAATTGGCCTAATGTTTTGTTACTTTGAATAACGGCATGTAGCACCTGCAATGCAGCGATAATGCCATCACCGCTACTGTGCTTGTCTAATGTCAGGATATGCCCGGAGTTCTCACCGCCCAACTGCCAATTATTCTGAATGAGCAACTCCAGCACATAGCGGTCACCCACTTTGGCTCGCGCAAACGGGATATTCATCGCCGCCAGCTGATGCTCCAAGGCCAGATTCGTCATCAGTGTGCCGACCACGCCACCTTGCAAAGTGCCAACTTGTTGCCTTGCAGCCGCAATAATGTAGAGCAGCTGATCCCCATCCAATAAGCGACCATTGCCATCCACCATCATCACGCGGTCACCATCACCATCAAACGCAATGCCTAAATCTGCCTGATGCTCCACAACGGCTTTTTGCAATGCTTCAGGGTGCGTAGAACCCACCTGCTCATTGATGTTCAAGCCATCTGGTTTATTGCCAATGACGACCACCTCAGCACCCAATTCATGGAACACTGGTGGCGCCACATGGTAGGTGGCACCATGCGCACAATCCAACACGATCTTCAGACCACGCAAATCTAGTTGATTGGGGAATGTGCTTTTACAAAATTCCACATAGCGTCCGGCGGCATCGTCAATGCGGCGCGCTTTACCCAGCTTTGCAGACTCCATCACATGCATCGGCTTTTCCAACTCTGCCTCGATTGCATGCTCAATATCATCTGGAAGCTTAGTGCCCAAACTGGAGAAGAACTTGATACCGTTATCGTAGTACGGGTTATGTGAGGCCGAGATCACGATACCGGCTTGCGCCCGCAAAGCACGTGTTAAATAGGCTACTGCAGGCGTAGGCATCGGGCCGGTCAGTAGCACATCAACTCCGGCTGCAGACAATCCCGCCTCCAATGCCGCCTCCAGCATGTAGCCGGAGATTCGCGTGTCTTTACCGATCAGCACCGCTGGATGCGCACCCTTAGCTAGATGGCTCTCGATACCGGTGAGCACCCGACCAGCTGCATATCCTAAGCGCATCACAAACTCTGGGGTGATGGTAGCATCCCCTACACGACCACGAATCCCGTCTGTACCAAAATATTTCTTAGTCATTATATTCTTTCCACTCTTCAATTAAGCAACATCACTGCCTCAACGACCTTCAAAGCCTCTACCGTTGCTTTCACATCATGGACGCGTACAATTTTTGCGCCCTTCATCGCAGAAACAACAGACGCTGCAATCCCTGCATGCAATCGCTGCTGTTCACCCCCCCCTGCTATCCTGCCCAAGACTGATTTACGCGACAACCCGACCAATAATGGGTAACCAATATTCACCAAGCGATCCAAATGCTGGATCAAAGCTATGTTATGTTCTTTGGTTTTACCAAAACCGAAACCCGGATCCAGCAAGATACGATCAGCCGCGATACCCTTTGCCACGGCGGCATCAGCTCGCCCACACAAGAACTGCTGCACTTCCAACACCACATCATGATAGGTGGGGTTCAGTTGCATCGTCTGTGGCGTCCCCTGCATGTGCATCAGACAAACACCCGCATCACTGTCAGCCACCACGTCTAGCGCACCTTCCTCTTGTAAAGCACGCACATCATTCACAATATCCGCACCTGCTTGAATTGCTGCGCGCATCACTTCCGGCTTGTAAGTATCAATCGAGAGTGGAATCTGCGTCGTTGCGCTAAGCACCTCAATCACAGGAATAACGCGATCCAACTCTACTTGTAGCGGCACTGGTTCTGCACCTGGGCGTGTGGACTCACCACCAATATCAAGAATATCTGCGCCTTCTTCAATCAGTCGCAACGCATGTGCAACAGCCAAATCCGTTGCAGCGTATTTTCCACCGTCAGAAAATGAGTCAGGCGTCACATTGACGATCCCCATTACGCGGGAGCGACTCAGATCAAGCTGATATCGGCCGCAGGAAAATATATGATTGCTAACCATATGAGACCTTTGCAAAAGTGCTTCTTGTGGATGAAGCGTACCAGTGATTGGCATATCCGTGGAATATATGCGCTGAAGCGCATTATTCACACGCCAAAGGCGCACACCCGCACGGGGCATCACCAACCTCGCTAGATGCTGAAGCATTAAGTCGGTTGTGACGGAACGCATAAACCGAGAAAACCAACGCAGTGTTTCGGCGTAGGCTAACTCACGAAGCGATGTTAAGCGTAGCGGCCGAAGCCATAGTATGCGGTATACAGCGAGGTTGCGAATTTGTTTTTGGCAGGCATTTGAGCGTAGCTCAAAGCTCGCACAACGTAGTTGCGGTGTAGGCATAACCTTAAGGTTATGCCGTAACCAAAAAACCGCGTAACGCAGTGATTCGCCATAGGAAGTAGTTTTGCAAAGGTCTCCATACGCAGATTATACTGAATTAGCGTCGTGACATGAAAAAGGGCTGGAAATTTCCAGTCCACATCGCACTATTGTACTCCGTAAAATATTAGGTCTTTGCAGTCGGTTGCGGAGCATGACTTGCACCCGAGTCAGTCGACTCGGCATCCCTGCCCGCAGAAGGCGGTGTTTTGCTTTGTTTGGGCTTGGGTTCACGCACAGGCAAACCTGCCATGATGTCATTGATCTGATCCGCATCAATGGTCTCATACTCCATCAATGCCGCGGTCATCGCCTCAACCTTGTCACGATTGCCTTCAAGTAGTTTGCGTGCAAGGGCATACTGCTCATCCAGAATCTTGCGGATCTCTGCGTCAACTTTCTGTTGTGTCGCTTCCGAAACTGTTCTTGAGCTCATACTACCAAAGAAGGAATCCTGCTCACTGCTCGCATACACCATCGTCCCCAAGATATCGCTCATACCATATCGTGTCACCATATCGCGCGCCAATTTGGTTGCCCGTTCAAAATCATTAGAAGCCCCTGTCGACATCTGCCCCATGAAAATCTCCTCAGCGATACGCCCGCCGAACAAAATGGAAATTTCTTCCAGCATCTTGTCCTTGTAATTGCTGATACGATCAAATTCTGGCAACTGCCATGTCAAACCCAATGCCCAGCCGCGCGGCATGATGGTAACTTTGTGTACAGGATCAGCTTTCGGCAATAATTTGGCCACCACCGCATGACCGGACTCGTGATAAGCCGTATTGCGGCGCTCCTCTTCACGCATCACCATCGATTTACGCTCTGGCCCCATGAATATCTTGTCTTTAGCATCTTCAAAGTCTTGCATATCCACCGTGCGCTTATTCCGTCGCGCAGCAAATAACGCAGCCTCATTCACTAAGTTTGCCAGATCTGCACCGCTAAATCCTGGCGTACCGCGTGCCAGCACATCTGCTTTGACGTTCGGGTCAATCGGCACTTTACGCATATGAACCAGTAAGATTTGTTCGCGACCTTTGATATCCGGCAAACCAACCATGACCTGGCGATCAAAGCGCCCAGGGCGCAGCAAGGCCTTATCCAGCACATCTGCACGATTAGTCGCTGCAATCACGATCACACCAGAGTTAGCCTCGAAGCCGTCCATCTCCACCAGCATCTGGTTCAATGTTTGTTCACGCTCATCATTACCGCCACCAGTTCCCGCCCCACGGCTACGACCCACAGCATCAATCTCATCAATAAAAATGATGCATGGGGAGTTCTTTTTCGCCGTTTCGAACATGTCGCGTACGCGGGACGCGCCCACGCCAACAAACATCTCAACGAAATCAGATCCTGAAATCGTGAAAAATGGCACTTTCGCCTCCCCTGCAATGGCACGCGCCAGCAAGGTTTTGCCAGTGCCAGGAGGACCAACCATCAACACCCCACGCGGGATGCGCCCGCCAAGTTTTTGGAATTTACCTGGATCCCGCAAAAACTCAACCAGTTCAAACACCTCCTCTTTAGCTTCATCACAGCCTGCAACGTCGGCAAATGTCGTCTGATTATTTCCCTCATCCAGTTGACGCGCTTTGCTCTTACCAAATGAGAACGGGCCTCCCCCTTTGCCGCCACCTTGCATCTGGCGCATAAAGAATATCCAGACCCCAATTAGCAGAATCATCGGGAACCACGAAACGAAGAGGCTCATCAAGAACGATTGCTCTTCTTCTGGTTTCGATTCAACGGTCACATTATATTTCAGCAGATCAGACACCAGCCATGGATCAGAAGGTGCATAGGTGGTAAACCGCTTACCCTCCTGAGTCGATCCTCGCAACACGCGACCATCAATCTGCACTTTGGCAATACGGCCATCTTTGACATCCTGAATGAATTGGGAATAAACAATCTGACCATCCGTGCCACTCTTTACACCAGTCAGATTAAAGACCGCCATCAGCACCATGGCAATGGCAAGCCAAATCGCGATATTCTTAACAACGTTGTTCAAAATTTTGTCCTCTTAGAGCCTATTTCAATAGGTTATTAATGCAACGACGATACATTTTTATTGATAGCTTACCGCAAATTTCAGGGTTTTCGTCCAATTCCCAACAAATAAACCTCGCTACTGCGATCACGTGAGGCTTTAGGCTTACGCGTCACCACCTTATCAAACATCTGGCGCATGTTGTGTAGAATTTCTTCAAACCCTGCACCGATAAAGACCTTGACTAAAAAAGAACCTTTTGGCTTCAACCAGTCGCGACTAAACTCCAACGCCAACTCAGTCAAATAGGCGGCGCCTGCCTGATCCACATCCTTCACTCCGCTTATATTGGGTGCCATGTCCGCAATTACAAGGTCAAGCTGCTTATTATTTAATTGAGCTTCCAACTCACGAAGCACGGACTCTTCACGGAAATCACCCTGTATAAAGGTCACGCCACCAATCGGCTGCATCTCAAGAATATCCAGCGCAATGACCTTACCCTGACCCTTTAGACGTTGTGTGGCGACTTGAGACCAGCTACCTGGTGCTGACCCTAAATCTACAATCGTCATTCCCGGCCTGATAAGTTTGTCCTTATCGTCAATCTCAATGAGCTTGTAAGCAGCGCGGGCGCGATAACCCTCCTTCTGTGCACGCTTCACAAATTCATCGTTCAAATGCTCTTGCATCCAAGCTTTACTAGTACGGGATGGTTTCATTGATTTGTAATTTGCATTTAAAACGGCGTATTCTACGCCTTATTTTAAATACTTAAAAAAACAAAGCCCCTAACGGGGCTTTGTTCACAACAAAAAAACACCTTCTAGTCAGTAGACTAAACCATGCTATTTATTTGCCCAGCTTACCAGCCAGTTGACCAGAAAACTTACCGAATACCGCACCTAACACGACTGAAATGATCACCAATAATGCGGGATTAGATAAATCCAGTGCTGTTGCATTCGCAGCTGTATTGGTAGAAAGCGCCAAACCAGCTGTAGCAGCATAGCCATAAACATTGGCTGGAACCACGGACAGTAGATTTACGCCTGCAACAATTACTAAAGGAAACACAGTGATAGCGATAATAGCCGGAACTTCAAGAGACTCCAACGCACCCAAATCTCCCATTGGATCACCCACCACCAAGGCCAATGCAACTGCAGCCATTACAGCACCAAAAGCCATACCCGCAATTGTTTTTTGCAATGCCGCGTTGTCGCCGCCTGTATGAAAATAACAACCCCAGGCAATAAAGCCCACCCAGATAATTGCAGTACCTGCGAGCGGATTCAATGCAAGAAAAGTCCAAACGCCACCTAAAACAGCAATACTTAAAGCCAGTGCAGTTAATTTCGACATACCTATTTCTCCCTAATTATTTAGTTGAATTTCAAGTTAATGCGAAAAGCAGCGAGGTGTGCAGAGCGAATAAAGATGTAAATAGCAACTCCACTGCATCAACGCTATGGCGATAATGAATGATTTTTGACGAAATGTAAATGACTACCCAACACTTCAACATGAATTATTGGCGATCGTAGGCGAGTGAGGATGCACCTAAATCACTGAATGACTGGGAGCACGAGCACTAGGGGACAGGCCACGATTATTTCTCTTAAAACCCTAAGGAATCTATCAGCCTACAATCAGCTAACAGGTTTATGTTAAAATGCGAGAAATTTCTAAGGAAGTCAATGAAACTCACCACCAAACAAATCGCTCATTTACGTGGGCTTGCACACAGCCTTAACCCTGTCGTGATGATCGGCAATAATGGGCTCACTGAAAATGTCATCAAAGAAATCGATGTCAATCTCAATGCCCACGAGCTAATCAAAGTGCAAGTAGCCGGCGATGACCGCGATGCGCGTAAAGCCATTTACGCAGATATCTGTACCGCAACAGGTGCTATCGCTGTACATCATATTGGGAAACAGCTGGTGTTTTACCGCGCGAGTAACACAATCAAGGAAAGTGCTAAAGTAGTCGTGCCAAAAATGTAATACTGATCAACGTCTACGCTGCGCTGGTCTAGCGTCCAAGGTCAGCGCACTTTCAACACCATCACAACGGCCAGCAGGCACTCCATCACATAAGCCACACTCGCAACACCGTGCCAGGTTTTAAAGCGATCCGCAAACACCGTCTGCATTACATCAGAAGGAAGGGCTTGCGCTTTTAAGCTTTCCAATACAGGCTGTATGCCAAAGTGTCCAGCAAGCACCAGCAACAACATCAAAAATACCGTCCAAAAGAACAACTGCTTCAAGGCCTGCGTACCATACTGCACCAAACGATGAGTCAGCAAATAGAATGCACTGACTAGGCCGATATAGCTCACCACCTTGAACAGCTCACCGGCCAACCTGCCAGCCATTTGCTTATCTTGCAGGCTGTCAAACAACACGTAAGCACTACCTGCTGTCATCCACAGCCCTCCGGCCCATAATGTCATGATGATGAGTGATAGTCTATTTGCCATATTGATACCCCCAACGTACGCTATGATTAAATATACAAGACATCCAATATTTCATACTCTCTGACACCGCCTGGCGCAGCCACCTCGGCGATATCTCCCGCAGACTTGCCAATCAAGCCACGTGCGATAGGTGAAGCCACAGAGATCTTACCGTTTTTGATATCGGCTTCATCTTCCCCCACGATTTGATAAGTCTTGTTGTCACCAGAGTCCAAATCTTCAATATTGACCGTTGCACCGAACACCACACGACCATCTGCATTGAGGGTTTGTGGATCGATCACCTGAAGGTTAGACAGCTTAGCTTCCAACTCCGCAATACGTCCTTCAATAAAACTCTGACGCTCTTTTGCTGACTCATATTCTGCATTTTCAGACAAATCACCTTGAGCACGCGCCTCGGCGATTGCCTGTATGATATTAGGTCTATCGACACCACGTAAGCGTTGCAACTCTTCTTTTAGCAACTCTGCACCACGCACCGTTACTGGGATTTGACTGACTGCCATACGACTTTCCTTATACTAAAAAACAAAACCACACTCGCAAGGAGCGTGGTCTTTAATAAAACCAAACTAGATTTAGGCTTAGTTTATTTTAAGCCAGTTGTTTATGCAAGCTCTGCAAAGACTCAACCTGAATCTCCTGCATGTGTGCCATACCGATGCACGCAGCTTTTGCACCCGCAATCGTTGTGTAATAAGTCACTTTGTTTTGCAAGGCACTGCGGCGAATCTCATATGAATCAGCCACCGCACGTTTATCTTCCGTCACGTTCACAATAAAACTGATATCACCGTTCTTGATCATATCCACGATGTGCGGGCGACCTTCTGCCACCTTGTTAACCGCCTGAACCTGCAAGCCTTCCGCTGCAATTGCTGCCGCAGTACCCTTAGTCGCTACCAAATCAAAGCCCAACTGATCCAACTGCTGAGCGATCTCAATCACTTTAGCGTAATCCTCTTTACGCACACTGATAAACGCTCTGCCGCCTTGTGGCAACTTGGTAGAAGCCCCCAACTGTGACTTCAGGAAAGCCTCCGCAAATGTAGTACCAACCCCCATCACTTCACCAGTGGATTTCATTTCCGGTCCTAAAATCGTATCGACACCCGGGAATTTGATGAATGGAAAAACCGCTTCTTTCACAGAGTAAAACGGCGGAATGACTTCGTTTGTCACTTTTTGTGAGGACAGACTCTGGCCCACCATACAACGTGCTGCCACTTTAGCCAATTGCAAGCCACAGGCTTTAGAGACGAATGGCACAGTACGTGAAGCACGAGGATTCACCTCCAGTACATAGACCGTTTCACCTTGAATGGCGAACTGCACGTTCATCAAACCGACCACGCCCAGTGCTTTTGCCATTTGCTTGGTTTGCACCCGCAACTCATCCTGCAGCTTGGCTGACAGGCTATACGGCGGCAATGAACAGGCAGAATCGCCTGAGTGTACACCTGCCTGCTCCACGTGTTCCATGATGCCGCCGATAACAACTTCCTCACCATCGGACAACGCATCAACATCCACTTCCAGCGCGTCATTCAAGAAACGATCCAGCAATACTGGCGATTCATTCGATACCTTCACAGCCTCACGCATGTAGCGCTCAAGCTGGCTTTGCTCCTGCACAATCTCCATCGCGCGCCCCCCTAACACATAACTTGGGCGTACTACGAGTGGATAACCAATCTCACCGGCTAATCGCAACGCCTCATCTTCAGTGCGTGCAGTACGATTAGGCGGTTGCCTCAGGCCTAGGTCATGTAGCATCTTCTGAAAACGCTCGCGGTCTTCTGCACAGTCGATTGCGTCAGGCGTTGTGCCGATGATAGGCACGCCTGCTTTTTCCAAATCGCGCGCCAATTTCAGCGGAGTCTGGCCGCCGTACTGCACAATCACGCCCACTGGTTTCTCCAGCGCAACGATTTCCAGTACATCTTCCAGCGTCACAGGTTCAAAGTACAAACGATCCGAGGTGTCGTAATCCGTAGAAACCGTTTCAGGGTTACAGTTCACCATGATGGTCTCATAGCCATCTTCACGCATCGCAAAGGCTGCATGTACACAGCAATAGTCAAACTCAATGCCTTGACCGATACGATTAGGACCACCGCCCAACACCATGATTTTTTTCTTGCTACTTGGCTGAGCTTCGCACTCTTCCTCATAAGTGGAGTACATATAAGCCGTATTGGTCGAAAACTCCGCCGCACAAGTATCAACACGCTTATACACTGGGCGCACGTTCAATGCCTGGCGGTAAGCACGCACTGCATGCTGATCTGTCCCCAGCAACTTAGCCAAACGCCTATCAGAGAAACCGCACCGTTTCAGCTGCCACAAGGCCGCCTTATCCAGATCTGCAATGTTTTTTCCTTTGAGCGCCTGTTCACGGTCGATAATGTCTTTCAGTTGCACGAGGAACCAAGGGTCAATCTTGGATAAGTTAAACACCTCATCAATACTCAAACCTTTCCTAAAGGCATCCCCCACGTACCAGATACGCTCCGGGCCAGGCACCCCGATTTCCTTGGTAATGATATCCAAGTCGGTTGTTTTCTCATCCAGCCCATCCACCCCCACCTCCAAGCCTCGCATGGCCTTTTGAAACGACTCCTGGAAGGTGCGACCAATCGCCATCACCTCACCGACCGATTTCATTTGCGTGGTCAGGCGTGAATCTGCTTGTGGAAATTTCTCAAAGGCAAAACGTGGCACTTTGGTGACGACATAATCGATGCTGGGTTCGAATGATGCTGGCGTTGCACCACCGGTGATCTCATTGCGCAGTTCATCCAGCGTAAAACCAACCGCCAATTTAGCAGCCACTTTTGCAATGGGGAACCCCGTCGCCTTGGATGCCAGCGCTGATGAACGCGACACACGTGGGTTCATCTCAATCACAATCATACGACCATCATCCGGATTGATCGCAAACTGCACGTTCGAGCCTCCGGTATCAACACCGATCTCGCGTAGCACCGCCAATGAGGCATTACGCATGATCTGATATTCTTTATCCGTCAATGTCTGCGCTGGCGCCACAGTGATTGAGTCGCCGGTATGCACTCCCATTGGGTCCAGGTTTTCGATCGAGCAGATGATGATGCAGTTATCCGCAGAATCGCGCACCACTTCCATCTCATACTCTTTCCAGCCGAGCAATGATTCCTCAATCAACAGCTCACTGGTAGGCGAAGCGTCTAAACCTCGCTCACAAATCGTGATGAACTCTTCACGGTTATAGGCAATGCCGCCGCCGCTACCACCCATAGTGAATGATGGACGAATAATGACCGGATAGCCAATCGCAGCTTGAACCTGCAGCGCCTCTTCCATACTGTGAGCAACCGCAGAGCGTGCTGAACCCAGACCAATCTTGGTCATGGCATCCTTGAATTTCTGGCGATCTTCCGCCTTATCGATGGCCTCTTTAGAAGCACCGATCAGCTCAACGTTATATTTAGCAAGCACGCCGTGCTTATCCAGATCCAGCGCACAGTTCAGCGCAGTTTGTCCGCCCATGGTTGGCAGTAGCGCATCTGGACGTTCTTTCTCGATAATCTTCTCAACCACCTGCCAAGTCACTGGTTCGATATAAGTCGCATCTGCCATCTCAGGGTCAGTCATAATAGTGGCCGGATTAGAGTTCACCAGAATAACGCGGTAGCCTTCTTCACGTAAGGCCTTACAAGCCTGCGCACCCGAGTAGTCAAACTCACAAGCCTGACCAATGACAATCGGACCTGCGCCGATGATTAGAATTGATTTAATATCTGTACGCTTAGCCATTAGCCAGCCTTTCTTTTTTCTGTCTTACGTGCTTGCATCATGTCAATGAAGCGATCAAACAAATAACTCATTTCGGTCGGACCTGGGCTAGCCTCCGGGTGACCCTGGAAACTGAACGCAGGCTGATCGGTACGTGCGATCCCTTGCAAGCTACCATCGAACAATGACACATGCGTGACCTTCAAATTAGCTGGTAAAGTGTTCGCATCGACCGCAAAGCCGTGATTCTGACTAGTGATATAAACACGTTTGCTTTCAACATCCTGCACCGGATGATTAGCCCCATGATGACCGAATTTCATCTTAAGTGTTTTGGCACCGGATGCCAGAGCCAGCAATTGATGGCCCAAGCAAATACCGAATGTAGGTACGCCTTTGTCCACAATTGTTTTAATCGCGGCAATCGCATAATCACACGGCTGCGGATCCCCAGGACCGTTAGACAGGAACACCCCATCTGGATTGAACGACAACACCTCTTCAGCAGTTGATTGCGCAGGCAACACCGTCACCTTGCAACCACGTGAAACCAGCATGCGCAGAATATTGCGCTTAACACCGTAATCAAATGCAACCACATGAAACTGCTCCACAGGAGCCTTGGCAAACCCCTGACCTAGCGCCCACTCACCTTCGGTGAACTGATAAGGTCTGTCGCAGGTAACCACTTTAGCCAAATCCATCCCATTCAGGCCGGGGAAGCTCGCAATGGCAGCTGTCGCGATCGACATCGCCTTGGTCTCATTCGCCTCACCGGCAACGATCACACCGGTTTGCGCGCCCTTTTCACGCAGAATACGCGTCAATTTGCGCGTATCGATATCGGCAATGGCTACCACGCCATTAGCGGCCAAATAGTTGGATAAAGATTGCGTACTCCTGAAATTACTATGCGCCAGAGGCAAATCACGAATGATTAAGCCACTTGCGTAAACCTTGCCTGACTCAACATCTTCATGATTGACGCCGTAGTTGCCAATGTGCGGATAAGTAAGTGTGACAATCTGCTTGGTGTAAGACGGGTCTGTCAGAATTTCCTGATAGCCTGTCATCGAAGTATTGAACACGACCTCGGCCACAGCATGACCAGAAGCCCCGATCGACTTGCCACGAAACACAGTTCCATCTGCAAGTACGAGTATGGCGGGCAGGTTTTGTGACACAGCAACTCCTTGTTTTACAACATTAAATAATTTCAGTCTTTGTCCATCATGAACAGATGGCAGATGTGCAAAACGGGAGGAGCATTTGCGTACTCTTCCCGTTTCAGAATTGACGAATTATAGCGAAAAAAAAGCGGAGAATCAATGTCCGGTTGCACGAAAACTCACCTCTTTTTTAGTGCCTGTATGCAGTAAATTTCTTTTAGAGCACTGCAACATAAGAAAGTAGAAAAGAGCTATGCGCAGAAGAGTAAGCGTTTAATACTTCTTAAATGTAGGTTTTTTCATCATTATCAACTATAATTCGCGCCAATTCGGAAGAGTGGATGAGCGGTTTAAGTCACCACCCTGGAAAGGTGGCATAGGGGTAACCCTATCGCGAGTTCGAATCTCGCCTCTTCCGCCA
>VGIC01000005.1 GCA_016867975.1 Betaproteobacteria bacterium
CCTTAAGGTTATGCCGTAACCAAAAAACTGCACAATGCGGTGATTCATCCCATAAGAAGTGGTTTGGCAAAGGTATCTTTCAATATCAGCAAGGAGATTGGCATGGCAGGCGAACGTAAACAGCAAATTCTTGAAACGCTAGCAAAGATGCTGGAAGCCCCTAAGCGGGAAAAAATCACGACCGCAGCACTTGCGGCTAAACTGGAGGTATCAGAAGCTGCGCTCTATCGCCATTTTGCTAACAAGGCGCAGATGTTCGAAGGCTTGATCGTGTTCATCGAAGAAACCATCTTTGGCCTGATCAATAAAATTAGCGCAGAAGAGCCCGAAGGTTTAAGGCAGATACAACGGATCGTGACTATGTTGCTGGTATTTTCTGAAAAGAATCCCGGCATGACACGCGTGCTGATTGGAGATGCGTTAGTGAATGAGGATGAGCGGTTGCAAACTCGTATCAACCAACTCTATGATCGTATTGAGGTCACCATCAAACAAAGTCTGCGCATCTCGGAAACGCAGACTGGGCACAAGTGCAATGCAGAAGCCCAAGCCAATTTGATTATCTGTTACGTAATCGGCCGTTGGAATCAATATGCCAAGAGTGGTTTTAAACGAAAACCTGCTGAATTTGCACAACAGCAACTCAGCTTTTTACTGTCTTAATACCGTTAAGTTCATATAGGAGAGTCATGTGGAAGGCACAATATTTGGCCTAACTGAAGCGCAAATTACCGAGTTAGGTATGACTTACGGTGTCGGCGGTTTGATGTTGCTCATGGTGTTCATTGTCGCACACCTTGCCTGGACATCTAAGGTTGGAAAGTTTGGTACATTTGTTCTATTTCTCGGTCTGACGTTTGGCTTGGTTGGATTTATTGCCAAATACTTCATTCAGCATTCACTCAAAATTTAGTGGCTAGGCGAATAATTGCCTTACCTTTTCTAGTCGCGCCACATGGATCGCTCGTTTGATATGCTCTGCATTCTCGCACTGTTGTGCAATACCACCCGCGTCCACCTCCTGCACAGCGGCCAATGCTTTAAGCATTAAGTCAGCCACGGGCAGGGGACAAGTTTCCATCCCAGCTTGCCCTCGAGCGTCAGCCTCACATGCCTGTAAGAACTCCTTGAATCTCACTGGCTGACGAATCGCGTCCAGTTGGGTCAGAAAATGCACCAGTGTATCGGGGCACATTCGCAGCGCCTGAAAGAGCTTACCGTGAAACTTGGTCACCATCACTGCTAACTCTTTACATTCATTAGGCACGCGTAGACGTTTACAAACTTCTTGGACCAGATTTACGCCTCGCTCTTCATGACCAATATGGCGAGGAAGTATCGCTTGAGTGGTCGACTCCTTGCCAAGATTGTGCATCAACGCGGCAAAACGCACTGGCAAGCTAAAGTGTTTCGATGCTGCATAATCAATTACCAGCATCACATGCACCCCAGCATCGACTTCTGGATGATGTTGGGGTGGTTGCGGCATCCCCCAGAGCCTATCCAGCGTGGGCAAAATTTTCTGTAGTGCGCCGCATGCTCGTAGCGTCTCGAACATGCGCGATGGTTTTTCTTCCATCAGGCCTTTAGCTAACTCCTGCCAGACCCGCTCGGCAACCAAAGCATCCACCTCTCCAGCATCCACCATGCTACGCATCAGCGTCAATGTTTCAGGTGCTAGATTGAAGTCAGGAAGGCGTGCAGAGAAACGGGCTGCCCTTAAGATTCGAACGGGATCTTCGACAAAGGCAATGCTGACATGACGCAGCACTCTGGCTTGAATATCGACCTGACCATTGAATGGGTCAATCAATCGCCCCTGACCATCTTTAGCGATTGCATTGATCGTAAAGTCGCGACGCGCCAGATCTTCCTCAAGCGTTACATCAGGTGAGGCATGTACGACAAAGCCTTTGTAACCTTTTGCTGTCTTTCGCTCGGTACGTGCCAGTGCGTACTCATCATGCGTCACTGGATGCAGAAATACAGGGAAGTCTTTGCCAACCGCTTTAAAGCCCGCGGCCAACATACTCTCTGGCGTGCTGCCTACCACCACGTAATCTTTGTCTTTAATGGGCAAGCCGAGCAACTCATCGCGCACAGCCCCTCCCACGATATAGACACTTTCTGACGCAAACGTCATCACTGCAATGGTCCGTCCACGACACCTAAGTTCTTCAACTGCATGAGACCTTTACCTCTTACATAAGCACTGATATAAGTATCCATAAAGTTAGTCTGGACCTTTTTCACTTTCGTGAGGAATTGCCTCTGTTGCATCACGACCAGGCACTATGCCAATCCTATCTTTTAAACTTCGCATCTGCGCTCCGAGTCTGGGGGCATAAATCTGGGCATTGGTCATTACCTTTTGCACATAGCCACGTGTTTCGAGGAATGGGATCGATTCAATGTAGATTGCGGCTTCTAGAGGCTCCGATGCCTTCCAGCGCTTGGCCCTGCTGGGCCCTGCATTGTAAGCAGCCGTTGCCATCACCATTTGTCCATTCATTTGCTCCAAGGTATACCGCATATAATAACTGCCGATCCCAACATTGATAGGCAACTCATTGATTTTATCGCTACTATAGCCAGACATCCCCATGCGCTTAGCGGCCCACTTTGCGGTGGCCGGCATAACCTGCATCAAACCTGCCGCCCCCACGCCAGACTTTGCAAAATGCATGAATCGACTTTCCTGACGCACTAATCCATAGATCCAAGCCTCGTCAAGATCCTCGTTGTGCGCGGCTGCCCGGAACAAATCACGATATGGCACTGGATAGCGCAGGTTAAAATCATGTAGCGATTTAGTATTGTCCGCAGTGCTAATGGCAATATCGTACCACTTCTGTCGCAGGGCGTATTCTGCCGCAGCCAGCAATTGTTTGTCATTGAACCCTCGCGTTGCCCAAGCCCACTCAGCTTTGGCTTCCCAGCGCATCTCTAGATTCTGCAACTCATACGCACGTCTTATCGCGGGCATATTGGCCACTGCTGCTACCTCATTGTCTGTCACGCTATATTGTTCTTGCGTGCCACCTATGGCACTTTCCAGTTCTTCAGCTGCCAGCAGGCCATAATAGTGTCGCTCCTTTGATAAAGGCCCTAATATGGCATTAGCCTCCGCCATTTTCTGATGTGCTTTAAGGGCGCGCGCCTTCCAATAGCGCCATGCACTTTCTTCTGCCTGTGACTTTTGCATAGCGGTCGTCGTGCTCAACACCAAAGACCAATCACCTGCTCGCAGTGCTGCACGCACCTTCCACGCCATCTGTTCTTTATCCAGCACAGTGTCTTGCGACATAGCAAAATATTCAAGCGCATCCACATTGTGTTGTCTGGCTGCATGATAAGCAATGCGTGCCCAGCCAAATGCTTGATCTTCCGCAGAGAGTTTGGTAGCCAATTGCATCATCACACTCGCTGCAGATGTGCTGTCAATGCGTCCAAGTCGGTCGAGCGCATAAAGATTCACTTCAATTCCATAACGTGTATCGAGTGGTGCAGATGGCGTAAACGTTGTCTTTTTCTTATCGGTCTTGGTTGTGATGGGAGTCTTTTCCAGCAGTGCTTGTGGTGACTGTAGTGCCACATCCAGCAGTTTCAAGTCGTCAGCATCAACTTCTGGCAACCTGCTCGCAACGTCTTTTGCCAACTGTGGTCTTCCTTCATGCAGTGCCATTCTGAACCTTGTCCAAATGTCATCTTTGCTTAACATCCCTGATTTTTGCATCTCATCAAACAGGGTGTTACAGTTGCTTGGCAATTCAGTCGTCGTCAACCACAGGCGACGCCCAGTTACTGGGGCCTCCACATCGCCGATTTCAAGCTTACCTAGCTGCGCGTAACATTGCACGACCAAGTCGTCCCGTTTAAAAATGGGATACTCTTCAAAGAATGGCACCCAATCCTTCTGCTTGGCCAACTTCTTCAGCCACTCTCCACGTACCCTTTCAGCAAATGGAAAGTCTGCATACTGCGCCAGAAAGTTCTGAATCTCTTCATCACGCGCTTGCTCCAATTTCAGCAACATCAGCCAATATTCGGCGTAAGGTGCCAGCACATACTGCCTTGAACTCAGCTTGGCTGCGTCCTCCGTTAACCCCGAAACATTTCTGGTGGAATAAGCATCGCGTGCGTGCTGAAACAGTGCTTCATCTGAGGCAGCACCTGCCACGACCGGTAGAAAAAGAGTCATGATCGCTACACCGCGCTGGGTCAGAACAACAAGGTTGCGGCAGTAGTTTTTAAGGATGGGGATTAGACTAAACATACAAGATTCGACGTACCACAAACATCAATCCCACCAGCATCAGGAAGGCAAGACCAAACTTGAGTGCCTTTTTGAGGAACACAAGATACTTTTTGTCTCCCTGTAGCAAGTACAAACCGAATGTCACCAGCACAGTAATGACCAAAAACACAAAAATCAGGCGAATTATCAACATCGCACGCCTCTTAAACAAACACCGGTTTTACCATTCACACAGACGTGTTCGGTCAGTAAATAGCTTCCGGCTTAAATTTCATTGATTGAGACAGGAAGGCCTCTGGGGCATCTTCCTGCTTTTCGAACGTCGTGTATTCCCACGCAGCGTTATCCTGCAACAAGACACGAAGCAGCTGGTTATTCAAGGCATGTCCCGACTTATAGGCATAAAAAGCCCCCAACACAGGATGCCCTGACATATAGAGGTCGCCGATCGCATCCAACACCTTATGTTTGGCAAATTCATCGTCGTAGCGCAAACCGTCGGTATTGAGTACGCGGTACTCATCCAGCACAATAGCATTATCAAGACTCCCTCCTCGCGCTAACCCATTGGATCGCAAGTATTCAACTTCTTGCATGAATCCGAATGTACGGGCCCGACTAATCTCTTTGACATAAGAGTCGACGGCAAAATCCATTTGTACCTGTTTGCCAGAATGCTCAAACACAGGATGATTAAAATCAATGGTGAAATCAATCTTAAAGCCATGGTAGGGCTCGAACCGCGCCCATTTATCACCGTCTCGATACTCAACTGTTTTTTTGATGCGGATGAATTTTTTGGCAGCAGACTGCTCAACGACACCTGCCTGTTGAATCAAGAACACGAATGGCCCCGAGCTTCCATCCATGATTGGAAGCTCTGACGCATCCACTTCAACATAAACATTGTCCACGCCCAAACCAGCCAGTGCAGACATCACATGCTCCACTGTGGCAACACGTACACCATCCGCTTCTAGCGCCGTACATAGACGCGTGTCATGTACTGCATCTGGCGTTGCCCTAATTTCATTAGGTTGAGGCAGATCAACCCGTTTGAATATAATCCCAGTATCAGGTGCAGCAGGGCGCAGGGCAAGAGTAACCTTTTCGCCGTTGTGCAATCCGACGCCTGTGGCGCTAATCGCTTGTTTGAGTGTGCGTTGCTTCAGCATGCTGTTTTGATCTCATCATTTCTACATTCAGGACCTGACCCTACGTTCTTGCCAAGGGTGACTGGATATTTACCTTAATAATCAAGTAAATAATATCACACATTTTATCGCCGACCTTATCTTAGCCAAGCACCTTCCGTAGAAAACTATCTAGTCAGCTTGTTTGCGTAAAAAGGCAGGAATATCGTACTCCTCCACTCCGGACATCTTCATCGCTTCTACTTGCGCACGGCGACTATTCGGTGTGAACACTGCAGGCACATCATCTTCTGCTATCACACTACTTGAGTCTCCCACAAAGATCGGCTGGTTGGTTGTGCCATCACGCATCACTTGTACGGGCATTACACGAAGCTCAGGTTTTTGTTGACGGCGCTGTGTCCCTGTCAACCCTGTCGCCACCATCGTGACACGCAAACCATCTCCCATGCTCTCATCGAACACATTGCCGACAATCACGGTAGCGTCTTCCGCAGTGAAGGCTTTGATGGTGTTCATGACATCGTAGTACTCTTTCATTTTGAATGAGCTTGATGTGGTGATATTGACCAGAACGCCGCGTGCATTCGCCAAGTTGACATCTTCCAGCAATGGGCTGGCAACAGCCTGCTCAGCAGCAATGCGCGCACGCTCCGACCCAGTCGCCAATGCTGAGCCCATCATAGCCATGCCCATCTCGCTCATGACTGTGCGCACATCGGCAAAGTCCACGTTCACCATACCGTGACAATTGATGATTTCTGCAATACCGGAAACAGCATTGTGCAACACATCATTCGCCGCACGGAATGCTTCCAGGAATGGTACATCTTCACCCAGCACTTCCATCAACTTCTCATTTGGGATCACAATCAGCGAATCCACGTGCTTGGATAGCTCATCTAGACCATCTGATGCAACTTTAGTGCGTTTTCCTTCGAAAGCGAAAGGTTTGGTCACAACCGCAACGGTCAAAATCCCCATCTCCTTGGCGATTTCCGCAATCACTGGTGCTGCACCTGTTCCGGTACCCCCACCCATACCTGCGGTAATGAACAGCATGTCTGCACCATCGATCAGTTCTGCAATCGCATTCCGATCTTCTAGCGCAGCTTCGCGACCGACCTCAGGTTTAGCTCCCGCACCCAAGCCACGTGTCATTTGCTCACCAATCTGCAAGATTGTTTTTGCCTGACTTTTCTTTAAAGCTTGCATATCTGTATTGGCGCAGATGAATTCTACGCCACCGACATTCTTGTCTATCATGTGTTCAACTGCGTTACCGCCACAACCGCCTACACCGATCACCTTAATGACGGCCTCTTGTGAACTCTTTTCCATTATTTCAAACATTTTCCTGCCTCCTCTTTTTATGATACTTCTGCCTTGTGTTACTGACTATTTGTGACCACTTAAAAATTTCCTGCAAACCAACTCTTCATTCTTTCCAATATTCTGGCAAAGGAACTGGATTCCATCTGTCCTGACAAATGACGCTCCAATTGCTGCTTACCCATCAGCACCAAACCCACCCCTGTCGCATAGCGTGGGTTGCTCACCACCTCAGACAAGCCTGCAACGTGGCGAGGCATCCCCAGCCTGACCGGCATATGAAAGATTTCCTCACCTAGCTCCACCATGCCGCGCATCATGGCTGCCCCGCCAGTGATAACAATGCCCGATGCAATCATGTCTTCCATTCCACTACGACGTAATTCATTCAGCACCATTTCATACAACTCCACCACGCGAGGCTCCAGCACTTCAGCCAGGGTCTGAACTGATAATTGGCGAGGATCACGCCCATCCACCCCGGGCACTTCAACTACATCACGTGGGTCTGCCAACTGGCGTAATGCGCAACCGTGCTTGACCTTAATCTCTTCTGCTGATTGTGTTGGAGTACGAAATGCCACTGCGATATCATTGGTCATTTGGTCCCCTGCAATCGGCACCACTGCGGTATGACGTATCGCTCCTTGCTTAAATACGGCAATATCTGTTGTCCCGCCTCCGATATCCACTAGGCACACGCCGAGCTCTTTTTCGTCTTCCGTTAGCACTGCAAGACTAGAGGCCAGTGGTTGCAAAATAAGATCATTTACTTCGATGCCGCAACGCTTGATACACTTCACGATATTCTGTGCTGCGGCTACCGCACCTGTCACAATGTGAACCTTCACCTCCAGCTTCATACCACTCATACCCAGAGGCTCACGTACATCTTCCTGTCCATCGATGATAAATTCTTGCGTCAGGATATGCAGAATCTGCTGATCTGCTGGCAACGCAATCGCACGCGCTGTTTCAACCACACGGTCCACATCCATCTGCAATACTTCAGCATCTTTAATCTTGACCATGCCATGTGAATTCAGACTTTTAATATGGCTACCAGCAATCCCTGTATAAACATTATTGATCTTACAGTCCGCCATCAATTCAGCTTCCTCTAAGGCACGCTGAATGGACTGCATGGTTGACTCAATATTGACCACTACACCTTTCTTCAGACCGCGTGAGACGTGTTGCCCCAAACCAATGACCTTAAGCGATCCTTCGGGCTGTAATTCCGCCACGATTGCTACAATCTTTGAAGTGCCGATATCCAGTCCTACTATCAGATTTTTGTCTTCTTTAATTTTACTCATGCTCATTTTCCTTCTGTGCCTTACATCACGGTTTTCTTATGGTTCATTTCTTTGTTAAGTCTTTTTTCATGATTTAAGGAGTTCGACCCCAATATGGTTGAATTCCCCTTCGCAACTGCCACATCCATCGGTTTGCGCACTGCAAAACCATTGGGATAACGCAAATCAGCATAAGTGATTTTTTTGTTCAACCCTGCCAAAGTCGTGCGATATACATTGATGAATCGTTCTAAACGCGTTTGCATCTCTAATCTCCCCAATTCGACCACCATGCCGTTCGCGGTAGTAATCTGCCATGCACGGCGCGGTGTCAGCGCAATCGACTCAATCTGCAAACCTACAGACTTGACCACTTGATTAAATGAATCGTATTGTGACGTTACCTCAACCACACCACTATCCGGTCCATAAAAGATCGGTAAATTAGCGCTTGAAGCCGCATGGAATAACTCGCCATGGGTATTTACCAGCGCCACTGTGCCCCAACGCGCCATCTCCTGATGCTCTTCAATCATTACTTCCAATTTGTCTGGCCAACGGCGACGGACACTCACCTGACGCGCCCATGGCAACTTCTCAAAAGCGTCTCGTGTTTTAACCAGATCCAACGTGAAAAAGTTTCCCTTTAAATGCTTCGCTACAATCAACTCCACCTGGTCGCGCGTCACATGTGACAACTGACCATCCACCCTAACCTCACGCAATGGGAAGATGGGCAGGCGCACAACCACAAACAGCACAGCATAGATCACTGCCACCACGCTAAGCGCGTAGAGCAAAGTCGCAATCCAATTCAGCAGTGCAGGCCTATCCCACATGTGCCAACTCCAAAATACGCATCACAAGCTCATCGAAACTGATACCTGCCGCTTTCGCAGCCATGGGCACAAGGCTATGATCCGTCATTCCCGGGCTGGTATTCAACTCTAGGAAGTAATGCTGGCCATGCTCATCCATCAGAAAATCCACTCGTCCCCAGCCACTGCACCCCACTACCTCAAACGCTTGCAACGCCTCTTGTTGAATCCGTGCTTCTTGCTCAGGACTCAAACCACTGGGGCAGCGGTATTCAGTGTCTTCGCGCAAATATTTAGCCTCGTAGTCATAAAACTCGTTCTTAGGTACGATGCGGATGACAGGCAATGCCTGAAAGCCGTTATCCGGTTTTCCCAAGATACCAACCGTATACTCACCACCGCCTACATATTGCTCCGCAATCACCAAAGGATCTGACTGAGCTGCCAACTCATAAGCTGCTTTCAATCCTCCTGCATGCTTGACTTTACTGATACCGATACTTGAGCCTTCATTGGCGGGTTTCACAAACAAAGGAAGCCCTAATCTTTTCTCAATCGCATCGAAATCACTGTCCGAACTCACCAATTCAAATGCCGGTGTGGCAATCCCCGCCGCCGACCAAATCATCTTGGTACGCCATTTATCCATAGCAATTGCAGAAGCCATCACGCCACTGCCGGTATAAGGGATCCCCAACAGCTCGAGGGCACCTTGCATCGCACCATCCTCACCAAAACGACCGTGCAAAGAGATCACGCAGACATCAAAATGCTCTAAGTCGTGCAACGGGTGCTCTGCAGGGTCAAAAGCATGGGCATCTACTCCCTGCCTTTTCAAAGCCGCCAATACCGCTGAGCCACTTTTAAGCGACACTTCACGTTCACCTGACTTGCCCCCCAGCAACACTGCTACTTTGCCAAAATCTCGCTTCATTTATTACCTTTCCCCCAACACTTTAACTTCCTGATGCAATGACACACCCTGCTTTTCCAACACAGTGTCTTGCATATGCCGAATCAACAATTCAATATCAAGCGCTGTCGCACCTCCAATATTCACAATAAAATTGGCGTGCTTCTCCGAAACCTGCGCTCCGCCAATCACAAATCCCTTCAATCCGCTGGCCTCGATCAACCTTGCGGCAAAATCTCCCTGAGGATTCCTGAATGTTGAACCAGCACTGGGTAAATTGAGTGGTTGAGAAGCGAGGCGTTTTGCCAGCAATTCTTTAATTCTAAGTGTGGAATCGTGTGCATCACCGTCCGCTAACGCCAACCACACAGCAACAAACCACTCATCGGTCACCGGTTTTTCAATATGGCGATAACTCGCTATGAATTCTGTAGCGTCACGTATCGTCACCTCTCCCAACTTATTGATCATGCTGACACGCTTCACCACATTCCAAGTTTCACTGCCGTAACAGCCTGCATTCATGGCCAACGCTCCACCCACGGTGCCTGGGATCCCCGCAAAGAACTCTGCTCCCTGCTTGGCTTCCTTAGCGCAGAATTTAGCTAGCTTCGCACAGGTCACACCAGCCTCTGCGTAGACCAGATCGCCCTCCATCCGCAGTTCTGTCAGCACGTTATGCATCATTACCACTGCACCACGGATGCCTCCATCACGCACCAGCAGGTTTGATCCCAACCCTACAAAATAAACTGGGGTCGTTGCATCCAAGCCCTGCAGAAATTGCTGCAGGTCCTCCAGGTCGGATGGGGTATAGCACTGATCTGCGGCCCCGCCTACGCGCCAACTGGTGTAGCGCGCCATCGGCTCATTCAATAGCAACTTTCCCTTTAGCGAACTCATGCTCTGGCTAAGCCTCTTGTTTTAGCGGCCACCTGACCAATTGAACCGGCCCCCATGACGATGACCACATCATTCGCCTGCACTACATTCAAGATTGCTTGCGGTAGTTCATCGGTAGTTTCTACGAACAGAGGTTCGACCTTGCCCGCCACACGGATTGCACGAATGAGTGTGCGTGTATCCGCTGCCACGATTGGTGCTTCGCCGGCCGAGTAAACTTCAGTCAGCAACACGACATCCGCATCAGACAGCACTTTTACGAAGTCTTCAAAGCAATCGCGTGTACGCGTGTAACGATGAGGTTGGAACGCCATCACCAAGCGACGGCCAGGAAAAGCTCCTCTTGCTGCCGCAATCACGGCCTGCATTTCCACTGGGTGATGCCCATAATCGTCCACCAAGGTAAATGTACCCCCTGTTTTAGCAGGGATCTCACCATAGCGCTCAAAGCGCCTGCCTACACCCTTGAATTCCTTGAGCGCTTTAGCCATTGCTGCTATGGGGACATCCAACTCACTCGCGATCGCGATTGCGGCTAGCGCATTCAGTACATAGTGCTGACCTGGCAGGTTCAACGTCACCTCAAACTCAGTAGTAGTGCCATTGATAATTTGCACCGTGAAATGCATTTTTCCGTCATCAGCGCGCACATTTTTGGCTCGTACGCGCGCATCTTCACTTAAACCATAGGTCATGACAGGTTTGGTCACGCGCGGCAAGATCTCGCGGATGTTCACGTCATCAATACACATGACCGCCATGCCCCAAAACGGTAACTGCTGTATAAACTCCACGAATGCACTTTTCAGCTTCTCGAAGCTGTGCTCGTAAGTGTCCATATGATCCTGATCGATGTTGGTCACCACCGCCATGACCGGGGTCAGATGCAGAAATGAAGCATCGGATTCATCTGCCTCTGCTACGATATACTCACCTGTGCCCAGCTTGGCATTCGCATTGGCTGCTTCTAGCTTGCCACCGATCACAAAAGTAGGATCCATGCCAGCCTCCGCCAGAATGCTGGCAATCAAACTGGTCGTCGTTGTTTTTCCGTGTGTTCCCGCCACAGCAATGCCTTGCCTGAAGCGCATCAACTCTGCCAGCATGATGGCCCGCGGCACCACCGGCACCTTCTTGGAGCGCGCTGCTTTGATTTCTGGATTTTCTTCATTGACTGCGGAAGACACAACCAACACATCGGCATCTCTGACATTTTCTTCCGCATGCCCCTGGTAAATGGTCGCACCATATTCTTCAAGACGTTTGGTGGTTGTGTTGCTTGCTAGATCAGAGCCGCTGACATTAAAGCCTAGATTCACCAGCACCTCGGCGATACCGCTCATGCCAGACCCGCCGATGCCGACAAAATGTACGTTGTTCACTTTATGTTTCATCTGGCGATCTCCATACAGACGGCCGCCACCTCAGCAGTAGCCTCTGGTTTTCCTAATTGTTTGGCCTTTTTTGCCATTTCTACGCAACGCTCCCGGCTAAGTCCCGCCAAGAATTCAGCTAACCTTTCCACCTTCAATTCTTTTTGCTGCATCACCATGGCTGCTCCAGCCCCTGCCAAATATGCGGCATTGGTGGTTTGATGATCATCGACTGCAAATGGAAATGGCACCATGAGCGAACCAATGCCCACTGCGGAGACTTCTGCGACTGTTAAAGCCCCGGAGCGGCAAATCACAAAATCCGCCCATGCATACATGGCGGCCATGTCGTCAATAAAGGCACGGGCGTCCACTTCCACATTCACCTTCGCATAATGATCTTTCAAGATCTCAATGTGTTTCACGCCTGCCTGATGAACGAGCTGGGGGCGTTGATCAACAGGGAGCATCGATATTGCTTGAGGGATGATCTCGTTCAAAGCTTGTGCCCCTAAACTGCCACCGACCACTAAGAGGCGCAAAACGCCCTCTCGCTCCGCAAAACGAGTCTCTGGCGCCTCTAGTTGTGTGATTTCCGCCCGCACCGGATTGCCTACCAGGGTCGCGCGCGTTTCGAATGCCGCAGGAAAGGCCGACAACACACGGGTTGCCACCTTGCTTAACACTCGATTGGTGAGCCCAGCCACTGAGTTTTGCTCATGAATCACCAGAGGCAGTCCCAGCACCCTCGCCATTAAGCCACCAGGAAATGCAGCAAAGCCCCCCATGCCTAACACCACATCTGGCTGAAATTGCTTTAAAGCCTGTAGGCTCTGAGTAAACGCTTTGATCAGTTTGACAGGGAGCAATAGCCAGCCTAGTAGCCCTTTGCCATGTACACCTTGCATTGTGATCATCGCTTTGTCGTACCCCTTACCTTCGATAAGACGATTCTCCATGCCTCCCTGTGTACATAGCCAAACAATGCGCCAGCCTTTTGCCAACAAGTAGTCGGCCACCGCCATTGCAGGATAAACATGCCCACCGGTACCGCCTGCCATGATCATCAAGGTCTTACTCATGCTGGCGACCTTTCTGCAATCTACGATTTTGGCTACGGCCGCTGCGCTTAACATCGCTACGCGAGTTAGCCTTCGCCGAAACAGACGCTATGCTTTTCAAAGTGATTTGGATGGAAATCAAGCGGTTCATACAGGCAAGCCTTTTTGTAAGCGTCTGTTTTCAAAATCAATCCGCAGTAGAATGGCCATTGCGATGCAATTTGCCATAATGCCGCTACCACCGAACGACAGCAGAGGTAGTGTCAATCCTTTGGTTGGCAACACTCCCATGTTTACTCCCATGTTGATGATGCCCTGCACCCCGATCCAAACGCCTAAACCTTGTGCCAACAGCGCACTGTAATAGCGTTCATTCTCGATCGCCTCTTTCGCCATGCCAAAAGCACGCATCACAATCCATATAAACAATCCGATCACTACCGCCACACCCAAAAAGCCCAGCTCCTCGGCAATCACTGCCAGCAAAAAGTCCGTATGTGCCTCAGGCAGGTACAGCAATTTCTCAACGCTGGCCCCCAAGCCGACGCCCAACCATTCCCCGCGGCCAAAGGCAATCAGCGCGTGGGACAGTTGATAGCCCTTGCCATAGGGGTCAGCCCAAGGGTTCATAAAGCCAATCACACGCTCCAAGCGATAGGGAGAACTCCAGATAAGGAATACGAATCCTACGATCAGCAGCACGATCAAACCACCAAAGATGCGGGCGTTGATACCGCCCAACCATAGGATTGAAATCGAGATCGCTGCAATCACGGCGAAGGCGCCAAAATCAGGCTCACGCAACAGAAGTCCGCCCACCAGCAACATCACGAACAGCATTGGCATAAAACCCTTGGTGAAGCTGTCCATCACCGCGGCCTTCCGCACGGTGTAATCGGCCACATACATGGCGGAAAATAATTTCATCAGCTCAGAAGGTTGCAGATTGATGATAAACAAAGACAACCAACGGCGACTGCCTCCAACCACACGCCCGATGCCAGGAATCAGCACCAATATTAGCAATGCCAGTCCAATCAGAAACAGATATGGTGACATTTTTTGCCACCACGTCAGAGGAATGTTGAACGCCACGACGGCGGCACTCAGGCTGATGACAATGAAGATTGCCTGACGCACGAGGTAGTAGCTACTGTTGTGTCCGACGGCCTTGTCAGCCTCTGCAATCGCAATGGAGGCTGAGTACACCATTACGAGACCTATCCCCAAGAGGATGAGTGTTACCCACAACAAGCCCTGATCGTAAACTGGGGCATTAATACGTTCACGGTTGAAAATGTTAGTGATCATACTGCCCCCTGTATACGCTTCACAGCGTCAACAAACACTTCGGCACGATGCACATAGTTCTTAAACATATCCAAACTGGCGCACGCTGGCGATAACAAAACAGCATCGTCCTTTTGCGCCAACCTACTGGCGATACTCACTGCTTCAGGCAGGTCTAGCGCTTGATACAAAGGCACTTGTGTTGCAAGCAATGCGGCTTCTATCAGTGTCGCATCTCTGCCGATCAACACCACTGCACGTGCATTATCACGCACTGGCTGAGACAGAGGAGAGAAGTCCTGTCCCTTGCCATCCCCACCCGCAATCAGCACCACTTTTTGTGGCAACCCTGCAATGGCTGCACAGGTTGCGCCGACATTCGTGCCTTTGGAGTCATCGTAATAATCGACGTCGTCAATATTCGCAACCCACTCTACGCGATGCGGCAGCCCTTTAAACTGATATAAAGTTTGGATGATCGGCACATAGTCCAGGCCAATGCCACGACACAAAGCCATGGCTGCCAGCGCATTCGTGGCATTGTGCAAGCCTTTGATCTTAAGATTCTGTATGTTTATCAGCGTATGCTCACCGCATGCAAGCCAAGTACCATCCTCGCTTGATCTCAACCCATAACTTTGCTGATCCTGTGGAGCATCTAAGCCAAACGTCACCTGTGTCAGTTTTGGACGCGCCATCAACATGCTCCAAGCATCATCCCGATTCAATACTTGCAACTTTGCGTGATAAAAGATGCGGGCCTTTGCAATTGCATAATCTTGCATGCCAGCATATCGGTCCATATGATCTTCGGACAGGTTCAGCATTGTTGCAGCATCCACAATCAGACTGCTGGTAGTCTCCAGTTGAAAACTGGACAGTTCTAACACATAAACATCCGGTGTCTCCATACCCAACGCATCCAACACCGGCAAGCCGATATTGCCGGCCACAATGGTTTTCAGGCCAGCGACCTTACACATTTCGCCGACCAGTGTTGTCACTGTCGTTTTCCCGTTTGCGCCAGTGATGGCGATGACCTTGGCACTGCTTGGGCGATATTGCGCGAACAACTCGACATCCCCCACGATAGACACTCCACGCCCGATTGCCGCCTGAATTTCTGGCTCACTCAACGCCACGCCTGGGCTAACCACCACTAGATCCACTCCGTTAAACATCTCCCGCGTGAAAGCTCCAGTATGCATGGTGACTTCGGGCAGCTCCGCCCTTAAGGCATCCATGCCTGGTGGCTTGGTGCGCGTGTCAGCCACTGACAAAACCGCCCCCTGACTTTGTAGCCAGCGTAGGGCTGATAGGCCGGTATCACCCAGACCTAACACCAACACTCTCTTGTTTTTTAACGCGATTTGCATGCCTGACTCACAGCGACCTGTAAATATCCCGTCCATTCCTTTTCAAAATCAGAAAGCACAAGGTCGGAGTGCCGCAGATGGTATGCACTTATACAGCAAGGCACGACAACGCTGTTGTTTCTGTTTTTCAAAAGGAATCCCTATCTAATCTTCAAACTGGCCAAGCCCACTAGCACCAGCATCATGCTAATAATCCAGAATCGCACCACGACTTGCGTTTCTTTCCAACCTTTCTGCTCATAGTGATGATGCAGTGGTGCCATCAGGAATATTCGTTTACCGCTACCAGTTCTATATTTGGTGTATTTGAAGTACATCACTTGTATTGCCACTGAGAACGTCTCAATCACAAACACTCCGCCCATGATGAACAGAATAATCTCTTGGCGCACGATAACTGCCACCACGCCCAAGGCAGCCCCCAGTGCAAGCGCCCCCACGTCCCCCATGAACACTTCGGCGGGATATGCGTTGAACCACAGAAAGCCCAGGCCAGCGCCTACCATGGCAGCACAAAACACCATCAACTCACCTGAGCCGGGTACGTAGGGTATGCCTAGATATTTAGCGAAGTAGAAATGCCCTGTAACGTAAGCAAAAATAGCTAATGCGCCCGCAACCATCACGGTTGGCATAATCGCCAAACCGTCCAGCCCATCTGTTAGATTCACAGCGTTGCTACTGCCCACCACCACCAGATAAGTCAGCACGATGAACGCCAATGCACTCAACGGAATCACCAGATGCTTAAAGAATGGGATCAACAACGTTGTTTCTGCAGGGACAACTGCTGTCTGTTGCAAAAATACCGCCACACCTAAGCCCACAACGGATTGCCAAAAATACTTTTCTTTTGCAGACAACCCCTTGGGATTGCGGTGAACGACCTTGCGCCAGTCATCGACCCAGCCAATGATGCCAAAACCTAAAGTCGTCAGTAACACTACCCACACGAAGCGGTTGCTTAAGTCAGCCCAAAGTAAAGTTGAAATCGCGATCGCTACCAAGATCAGCGCCCCCCCCATGGTCGGCGTCCCTGCCTTGACCAGATGGGTTTGCGGGCCGTCATCTCGCACGGCCTGACCCACTTTGTAGTAAGTCAACTTACGGATCAGCCCCGGCCCTACGACAAATGAAATGGTCAATGCGGTCAATGTTGCCAAGACGGCGCGCAACGTAATGTAATCGAATACATGGAATCCTCGAATGTCATGTGCTAACCAGCGGGTCAATTCAAGTAACATTATCTTTTCTCCTCAGCGATTGCTTCAGTCTTAACTTCCAATAGTTTTACGACACGCTCCATCTGCATAAATCGCGATCCTTTCACCAGAACCGTAGTGCCTGGTACAAGCTGCGGAAGCACTACCTCAGCAATTGCTTCTGGTGTATCAAAATGAGTTGCGCCGACACCAAACGCACGCACCATTTCGACACTCAGTTCACCTAGGCAATACAAGGTCGAAACGCCCGCAGCTTTGGCATAAATGCCAATATCTGCATGCATTGTTGCCGCATCAAGACCCAACTCTCCCATGTCGCCCAGCACCAGCATGCGCTTGCCATCTTGTCTTGCCAGCACATCAATGGCCGCTCTCATTGAATCCGGATTGGCGTTATACGTATCATCAATCAGCACCGCACCATTGCAGGCTGATTTACGTTGCAGACGACCATAGACACCCGCAAAGCACGCCAATCCCTTTGCGATATCAGTGTTGCTCACACCCAGGGCGTAAGCAGCGGATGCTGCTGCCAACGCATTGCTGATATTGTGAGTCCCCTGTACGTTCAGCCTGAAATCAATCGTTCCGTTTGGTGTGGTGAGACTGACATGACTTACACCATCTCGCTCAACATATCGCGCGGTGACATCTGCCTTGCATCTCAGGGCAAATGTCACGACTTTCCTTTGCGGATTGAGTGATTTCCAGTAATCCGCAAACTCACCTTCCACATTGATAACGGCCACTCCCTGCTCAGTCAGCCCCGAAAAAATCTCACCTTTCGCTTTGGCGATGTTCTTACGTGAGCCCAGTTCACCGATGTGTGCTGTACCTGCGTTATTAATCACTGCAACATCTGGTCGAGCGATGCGCGTCAGATAGTCAATCTCTCCTAGATGATTCATGCCCATTTCCAGCACCACGAACCGATGGTCAGCATGCATTTTGAGCAAGGTTAGCGGCATCCCGATGTCGTTATTCAAGTTGCCGTATGTTGCGTGTACTTTGCCTTGGCCCTGTTGCGTCGCGTTCAAGATTGCGGTCAGCATTTCTTTGGTGGTGGTTTTGCCATTGCTACCGGTAATGGCAACTACGGGAACATCAAACTTACCTCGCCAATAATGTGCCAATACACCCAAGGCTAATCTTGTGTCTTGTACAACCAAGGCAGGACGAGCTTTGATGGCATCATCCGATACCATCACGGCAACCGCACCTTTTTCCATGGCCTCGTTGGCATAAAGATTGCCGTCGAAGTTTGCTCCTTTTAGTGCCACGAAGAGCTGCCCCGCTGTGATATTGCGACTATCACTCCCCACACTTGCAAACTGAACATCTGCGCCTCGATGTTGTGCGTGCAATGCGCTTGCTGCTTCAGAGAGGGACATCATCATTGCACCTGCCCCCTCATCAGGGCTGTTTGCGCAACTGCTGCATCACTAAAGGGTAGCCGCACGCCAGCAGCCTCCTGGTAATGCTCATGCCCCTTACCTGCGATCAGCACCACATCTCCTGCCTGTGCGGATTGCACCGCCAAATTGATGGCCTGCGCACGATCCATCTCTACTTGCGGGCGAACGGCCATCCCTCGCAACACTTGATCAATAATGTGGTTGGGATCCTCTCCGCGTGGATTATCAGAAGTTACAACCACGACATCAGCCAACTTCTCTGCCACGGCCCCCATTAACGACCGCTTGCCGGCATCGCGGTCACCTCCACAGCCAAAAACGCAGATCAGCTTACCTTGCACCTGCTCACGCAAAGTGCTTAACACGTTTTGCAATGCATCTGGGGTGTGTGCATAATCCACCACCACGAGTGGCTGCTGTCCGCCGCCGAGTTGCTGCATACGACCACTCACAGACCGAATGCTTTCGATCGCTCTCACCGCATCCTGCAAGCTGACCTCTAGCGTCAGTAGGGTGGCCAGCACTGCCAGCACGTTATATGCATTAAAACGGCCCAGTACTGGCGCATTGATTTCAGCAAGTCCCTGCGGCGTGCTAACGCGCATCGTCAACCCCTGTGAATGCAGCACCAATGACTCCGCTTTCAAATTTCCTTGCTGCAAACCATAGGTCAGGTAGGATCTGTTTTGCGCCTTGAACGTCGCTGCCAAGCTTTGACCAAATGCATCATCCGCATTCAATATGGCAGTGCGTAGCCCCTGCCACATAAATAATTTTTGTTTTGCGGTAGCGTAGTCTTCCATTGTCTCGTGATAATCCAGATGATCGCGGCTCAGATTGGTCAACACCACAATCTCAAACTCAACGCCGTTAACACGCCCTTGATGCAGACCATGAGAAGACACTTCCATCGCCACCGCTTTCGCACCCTGCTGCAAATAATCCGCCAGCATAGCCTGTAATAAAACTGCGTCTGGCGTGGTATTGACCGCCTCAGTTTGGGCCTCTACAAAACCATTGCCAATCGTACCGATTACTGCTGTTTTTTGCCCCAAAATACTCAATGCCTGCGCAATCCATTGGCTGACCGATGTCTTGCCATTGGTGCCGGTCACACCTACCATGTTCAGTTTTCGTGATGGATAGCCATAGAACTCTGCCGCGAGTTGCCCAACCTGATCTTTTAGATTGGCTATAGCGACATTTGCTACCTGCCATGCAGCATTCCAGGCAAAACCATTGCTTTCCCAAGCTACTGCAACAGCTCCAGCCTGAATAGCATGGTCGATATAATTTCTGCCGTCACTCTTGGTGCCGGGATATGCCAAAAACAACACGCCCGGCTTTACCTGACGACTATCTGAGGTAATGCCTGTAAATTGCTGCCTAAACATTGCGTGCAAGGTCATATGCTCTCCTGCACTTCCAACACTGCACTCGGAATGACTACATTATTATTCGGTGCATCCTGAGGCACAGACAGTATGCGCAGTGAGTCCGCCATTACCGCACTAAATACCGGAGCTGCTACCGTGCCACCGTAATACTCTCCCGTAGATGGATCATCAATCATCACCGCCATAATCAGACGCGGATTAGAGGCGGGCGCCATACCGATAAAAGAGCCCACGTACTTTCCTTTTTCATATCCACGCTCACCCAGCTTCACCGTTGTCCCCGTTTTTCCCGCCACGCGATACCCAAGCACCTGCGCTTTAAGCGCGGTACCCCCCGGCAAAACGACCAGTTCCAGCATATCTCTCATAGCATTGGCCGATTTAGCTGTAAATACCTGCGTACCTACAGGCGCCTCTTTCAACTTCAGTAAAGATACCGGCTTCAACTCTCCATCATTGGCAAATACGGTATAGGCGCGCGCCAACTGCAATAGCGTGACACTGATGCCGTGACCATAAGACATGGTCGCCTGCTCAATTGGGCGCCAGGTTTTGAAATTACGTAACTGACCAGACGCCTCACCAGGGAATCCGACTCGGGTCTTAGCGCCGAAGCCTATCAGATTGAATATGCCCCACATATACTCTTTATCCAGGGTAAGCGCGATTTTGGCGGAACCCACATTGGAAGATTTCTGTATCACCTCTGACACGCTCATTAATCCATGTGGATGAGCATCGTGGATAGTTGCAGACCCTATGGTCATACGACCCGGCGCTGTCTCAACCATCGTTTCTGGCTTAAATTCGCCCTTCTCCAAGGCTGCTGCGACCGTAATCGGTTTCATTGTTGAGCCTGGCTCAAACATATCGGTAATGGCGCGGTTACGTGTTTTTCCTACGATATTTACCGGATTATTCGGGTTGTAGGTTGGCAGATTTACCATCGCCAACACCTCACCCGTTTGGGCGTCCAGCACTACCGCAGCGCCTGCCTTCGCCTTGAATTTTTCCACCGACTTACTCAACTCGCGATGTGCGAGATACTGAATCCTGCGATCAATCGAAAGCACCACATCATGACCATCCTGCGGCACCCTTACCGCCTCAAGGTCCTCAACAATTCGCCCCGCCCTATCTTTGATGACTCGGCGACTGCCATCTTTTCCTGACAGCACACTATTCATGGTCAGCTCAAACCCTTCCTGACCTTTATCATCGATCCCTGTAAAACCAACCAGATGCGCTGTCACATCACCGGCAGGATACTGACGCTTATATTCTCGCTGCAGATAAATCCCAGGCACATTCAACTTCATCACTTCTGCAGCCACTTCGGGCGCGACGCGACGCTTCAGATACACGAATTCCCGTTCGCTATGTACCAGTTTTTTCTCGACTGCAGCCACTTTTACATTTAACAGCTCTGCAATTTTCTTGATGCGAGCCGCATCAATCTGCACATCTGATGGATTGGCCCACACAGACTCTACCGGCGCACTGTCTGCCAACAACTCACCGTTCCGATCAAAGATCTTTCCGCGATGTGCATGCAATGTCAATGTTCGGTTGTAACGCTCATCTCCCCGTTCTTGCAAGAAGCGTTTATGAAATCCTTGCAAATACACAGCGCGTCCCAGTAGTGCAATAAACCCCAGCAATACCAGCACCAACAGCAAACGACGGCGCCACGACGGCAGCTTTACAGCAACCATGGGTTTATGCAGCGCCATTATTCCGCCACCCCCGTTTTAGTCAATGACGTCACCGGCAAGGCACGCACAGCTCCATCAGTCACAGTGCTCACCACTTGTATCTTTTTGGCATCAGGTACTTGCATCCGTAATTGTTCGGTCGCAATTTTCTCAATTCGAGCATTCATCGCCCATGTGCTTTGCTCTAACTGCAACTGCCCGTACTCCTGGTCATATTGCTTTTGCGCCTGCACTAGCTGATCCAGTTCAATGTAAAGATTACGTGCCTTATGTTGAGCATTCACCAACCCCAGCGCAGACAAGATCAACGCAAAGAACAAAATAAAATTAAGACGCATCATATGGATATCGTTCTTTCCGCCACCCGCAATACCGCACTGCGCGATCGCGGATTCTGCGCAACCTCGTCCCGACTAGGCTTAATGGACTTACCAACACCACGTAGTCTTGGCTGTGGCAAATCAGCTGCACGTACTGGAAAATGGGCAGGCAAATCATCTCGATCTTCTTGCTCCCTGATGAACTGCTTCACCAGCCTATCTTCCAGGGAGTGAAAACTAATTACCGCCAATCTCCCTTGAGGATGCAGTAGGTCTACACATTGCGGCAGGGTTAACGACAACCCCTCAAGCTCCTGATTGATGAAAATCCGTAGAGCTTGAAATGTGCGCGTTGCAGGGTTCTGCCCTGGCTCGAAGCGCGTGACGACACTCGCCACGACCTGGGCAAGGCGCCCTGTAGTGGTGATGGGATGCCCGTCATCGCGCTCCTTAATAATCGCCCTTGCAATCGACTTAGCAAACCGTTCTTCACCATAATTTTTTATAACCCCCATTAATTGTTGCTCTGATGCCCGACCAAGAAATTCAGCCGCCGTTTCCCCACTACTCTGATCCATCCTCATATCAAGTGGCGCATCAAATCTAAAGCTAAACCCACGATCCGCATCATCGATCTGCGGTGAGGAGATTCCCAAATCCAGCAAAATGCCATCCACGCGAGAAATGCCCACTTCTAAAAGCTTTTCCTGAATCGCCATGAATGGGCTATGAATGATGGTAAAGCGCGCATCCTTGATCTCATTGCCTGATGCAATCGCTGCAAGGTCTCGGTCAAACGCTATCAATCGCCCACTTTCACCAAGGCGCGACAAGATTCTTCTCGAATGCCCACCGCGACCGAATGTGCCATCCACATAGATACCGGTGGGCTTGATGGCTAATGCATCAACCGCCTCATGCAACAGTACCGCCACATGCGCACTCGTAGCTTGATCAGACCGATCGTGATGGTTTGAACTTGAATTCGACACTGTTGTTTGGCTTCTTTTTGATTGACGGCCGTGCACCAAATCTGATGTCGGTTGAGACGCTTTTTCTGGAGACAATGAGGCTTTAGAGGGCGCGAAGTTCACGCCCTTAATCACAGCGAGAATCCCTCTAACTCTTCAGGCATGGCAAAACTATCGCTTTGCATCACCTGTTCCAACTGAGCACGCCATGCTGGCATACTCCATAACTCAAAGTGGCTGCCCTGACCGACCAACATCACCTCTTTATCCAAGGCCGCAAATTCGCGCAACACTGGCGACACCAAGACACGTCCAACACTATCCAAGCTGACATCTTCAGCAAAACCCACGAGTAAGCGTTGCAACGCACTGGATTGCCGATCAAAAGAAGAGAGCGCCATCATCTTTGCCTGAATAGGCTCCCAGGCCTGCTGAGGATAAAGCAACAAGCAACGGTGAGGATGTGCAGTCAGCACCAAGCTACCAGCACACTCGAGCTGCAAAGCCTCTCTGTGCTTGGTTGGCACGGCCAATCTGCCCTTAGCATCCAAACTTAATGATGTTGCACCGCGAAACATTTGTTAGCTTCAACCTTCGAGACGTTGCCCATTTAAAAATTATCAACTACAAAAAAAGAATTGCCGCATTGCATAAAAACACTATTCGAGAGTCCTTGGTGGTTATCGAGCATGCCTCGCAAATCAACCTATTGCAGTAGATTATTCTCCACAAAAACCCACTTATTCCCACTCGTTTGCAATATAGACAAAAAAACAGCGCTTTGCAAGCGCTTTTTGCTATTTTTTCTTTACGGGTCAATGGCTTAGCAAATTTTCATGAAAAAATAAAATCCTTACAAATTAATAAGATATAAAAATATGTAAATGTAAAACATTAGAACAATTTCGGAACCGATTGAATCGTGGTTGGGTGGGGAATTCCAAAAATGAACAAACCAACGTCGGTCTGATTCTGCATCTCAAGCGAAAGGGGCTTGGGTATAAAGATCTGAAGAAGTGCTCACACATGTCATCATGTGTGAAGTATGTGAAGCTGGCCGATAAGCCGGGTTCTGTCGCGCATTGCTGCGCGTGACAGTCATTCATCTAGGCGCATGATTGCTCATGCGCTCAAGCAACCTACCCGCTGACGGCGCGAGCCACGCCAATGCCAGCCTATTTGGTCTTGCTGCGAATGGAGGTTACCGCGTTTCACGTCCATTACGGCGAACCGCAACTTACTCGTCTCTGTGGCCCTATTCCTCGCTTTTGTCATTCGACTTTTCAGTCTAGCGACTTATGGCGGACGGCCGTTAACCGTCATCCCGCTCTATGCAGCCCGGACTTTCCTCCCTCACTTCAAGGTGACCACAAGGGTCTCCCCCAATTTGCTATGCCAGTAAACTGGCAAGCAAAGCGTGATGGCGACTGTCTGGCCAGCTTCATCTTGCATTCTAGCATGTCATACCAACCAACTACATGAGTTTATGTGCCCAAAAATCTCGAGGTGATGCGTCCGCACCACCTCGAGATCAAAGATTACCGCAGTCGCATACCGAATCTTTGCGTCGCGTGCGAAAAAATTACCCCAAAAAAAGGATTAGGGATAAGTAAATCAAGAATTGATAGCTGTGCCCAGCACGTAGTAATTGGTTAATGTTTACCGGTACTGCCAAATCCGCCTTCACCACGTTGTGAGGCGTCAAAATCGTCCACCACATGGAATTCCGCCTGCACGACGGGCACAATCACCAGTTGGGCGATGCGCTCCATCGGGTTCAGCTCGAACGCTGTATTTCCGCGATTCCAGCATGACACCATGAGTTGCCCTTGATAATCCGAATCAATTAACCCCACCAGATTGCCGAGCACGATTCCGTGCTTATGGCCCAGACCAGAGCGCGGGAGAATCAGTGCGGCATAATAGGTGTTGTCGATATGAATGGCCATACCAGTGGGAATCAGCGTGGTTTCCCCAGGTTGCAAGGTAATAGGCGCATCAATGCAGGCACGCAAGTCCAGCCCGGCAGAGCCCGGTGTGGCATAGGTGGGAAATTGAGCGCGTAAGCGGTCATCCAGAATTTTTAGGTCGATTAAGATAGACATATCACGTTTTTTATTAAATTGGCTGATTAAATCAGCATTAGACACTAAATAATCAAGAAAATCACTATGGTGGGCGCTTGCCGAAGTGGCTAAGATGGCTCCTTATTTGTTAAGGGGATAGTCATGCCGGTGTTTAAGTTGAATAAAATAAGCCGTTTGTTGACCATGGCGGGGTTGTTAGGCTCATCAGGATTGGTCGTTGCAGAGGAAGTAGATACAGCAAGCGTTTTGAAAATGGCTCCGATTGTGGTCACTACTGGTACCAGGATGGAGCAAAATAGCTTCGATTTGCCGATGTCGATCAATGCGACAAGCGCAGAGGAGATACAAGAAGGACAACTCAAGGTTAATTTGTCTGAATCCGCAGTGCGCGTGCCAGGCGTGGTGGTGAATAACCGCAATAATCCAGCGCAGGATTTGGCGATTCAGATTCGTGGCTTTGGTGCACGCTCTGCCTTTGGCGTGCGCGGTGTACGCTTGTATGCGGATGGCATCCCCATGACCATGCCAGATGGCCAAGGCCAAACGGGTACCTTTAACTTAGATACGGCAAACCGCGTGGAATATCTGCGTGGCCCATTTTCTGCGCTTTACGGTAACTCATCCGGCGGCGTCGTGCAGATTTTCACGCAAGATGGCACTAAAGAGCCAACCATTTCAAGTGGTGCAACTTTTGGTAGCTATAACACCCAACGTTATAACTTAGGTTTCAGCGATAGCGGCGATGGCTTTGATTACATCGTGAATGCCAATACTTATCGCTCGGACGGTTATCGTGACCAGTCTGATACCAGTCGTGATACGTTACATGGCAAAATCAACTTCAAATTGGGGGATGACACCAAGCTGACCATTGTGGCGACTGCGCTGGAACAACGCAACAACGAAGACCCGCAAGGCTTGGATGCGACACAGCTAAGAAACAATCCCAAGCAGGCAGGGACTAGCTCTGAGTTGTTTAATACGCGCGTGTCGCGTAATCACCAGCAGGCTGGCGCAACGCTGGAGCATTTGTTCACGCCAGATGATACATTGCGCTTGATGGCGTATTACGGTCAGCGTAGCAACGAACAGTTCCAATCTGTAACGGTTGGTGCTCAGCGTAACGATTTGCAAGGCGGTGGGGTTGCAACGATTGATCGTGACTTTGGGGGCGCAGACGTGCGTTGGGTGCACAAAGGTTTATTGGGCGAAATGCCTTACAACTTTACCGTAGGCATGAACTACGACCGCATGGAAGATGATCGCAAGGGTTATGAAAACTTCACCTCTAATCGAGCTTTGGGGGCGTTACCTGCAGGGGTGAATTGCGGCAATGTGGCAAATGCTGTGGTGTGTGGCGTCAAAGGTAACTTGCGACGCAATGAAACCAATACCGCCAAAAACTTTGACCAATATATCCAGGGCGCGATAGATCTGAGCAAGCGATTTACTTTAAGTGGCGGTCTTCGCCATAGCAAGGTACGCTTCGAGAATGACGATAAATTCATGCTAAATACTGCTTATACAGGCGTGAATCCAGACGATAGCGGTCGGGTAACGTTCAGTGAAACTACCCCTGTCATCGGCGCGATATTTAAAGTAACGGATACGCTCAACCTGTATGCCAATGCAGGAGAAAGCTTTGAGACGCCGACATTTGTTGAGATGGCTTATCGAGCAACGGGTGACGGACTCAACTTTGACTTAAAACCAGCCAAGAGCCGTCAATATGAAGTGGGTGCCAAAGCGATGTTGGGGGATTCCACCTTGGTCAATGCCTCGGTGTTCAAGATTGATACCGATGATGAAATTGTATTGCAACAACAAGCGGGGGGGCGTTCGGTGTTTCAGAACATCAAGAGCAGTGAGCGTAAAGGCTTCGAGCTTTCTCTGGACAGCAAGTTTGATAATAATTTGAGAGCATATCTGGCTTATACCTATTTGGATGCAGAATTTTCATCTGATTTTATGGCGTGCCGACCATTTGTTGGTGTAAATACTGCATGTAACATCAACTTGCCGCCTGCCGCAGGGACACCTGGCAATTCCGGCGGTGAAGCAATTGCCTCTGGTACCGATATTCCAGGGACTTACAAGCATACGCTGTATGGTGAACTTTCCTGGAAATACGATCCAATGGGTTTTTCAACAGCATTGGAAGGTCGCGCTTTCAGCAAAACTTATGTCGCGTTCAAACCAGAATACGGTAAGGCAGATGGCTATGCCATTGCCTCATGGCGTGGTGGTTTTACACAAAACGTGAACAACTGGAAATTCAATGAGTTTGTACGTATCGACAATATGTTTGACAAGGAATACGTAGGCTCTGTGCGTATTGCTGATTTGAACGGGCGTTATTATGAGCCAGCACCGGGACGTACTTGGTTACTCGGCTTGAATGCCGCTTACAAGTTTTAATCGCTGGATGATAGTGCGACATGCCTGAGAATTTCTTGGGCAATCGCAAATTTCTGGGCGCGTTCTAAGGGATGCGCCCCGTTTTTATCTAGCAAGGTGACTTCGTTTTCGTCGCTCCCCATCGCCTCGGTTGCAGTATTGGCGACAATCAATGGGAGCTTTTTGGCGATACGTTTTTGCTCGGCATAAGTCAATAAATGGTCAGTTTCAGCAGCAAAGCCTACGCAGAATGGTGCATTAGGCAGGCTGGCAACATCTGCCAAAATATCCTTTGTTCTATTGAGTTGTATTGAAAGTGCTTGCTCACTTTTTTTGATTTTATGCCCGCTTTTTTGTGCGGGCGTGTAATCTGCCACGGCGGCAACACCGATAAAAACATCCTGATCTGCGACATTGCACATCACGGTTTCATACATGGCATCTGCGCTGGGGGCGGAAATATTGCGGGTGGATTTTGGTAGAGGGGCATCCACTTTGCCATGTATCAGAGTCACCTCTGCGCCCATTTCATATGCTGCCTGCGCGATGGCGATCCCCATTTTTCCAGAGCTTAAATTAGTGATGGCACGTACTGGGTCTATCATTTCTAGCGTGGCGCCAGCCGTGATCAGTACTTTTTTGCCTTGTAGCAGTTTGGGTTGAAAGTGCGCTTTAATCAGGGTGAGCAGGTCTTCGGCTTCTAGCATGCGGCCTAGGCCAATTTCACCGCAGGCTTGTTCGCCGCTATCGGGGCCGAGGATGGCAATGCTATCTGTTTTTAATTGTGCAATATTGCGCTGTGTGGCGGGGTTTTCCCACATCTGTTTATTCATGGCAGGGGCTACCAGCAAGGCGCAGTCGCGTGCTAAACATAAGGTGGATAGCAAATCATCGGCACGGCCGTGAACAAGTTTGGCGATGAAGTCTGCACTGGCCGGGGCGATGACGATGGCGTCTGCTAACCGACTTAGTTCGATATGCGGCATGCCATTGGGGATGGAGGCATCCCACATGCCGGTATAAACGGGCTTGCCTGACAGTGCCTGCATGGTGATGGGGGTGATAAACTGGCAGGCGGCCTCGGTCATCACCACTTGCACGTCAATGTTGTTTTTGACGAGCAAGCGTACGAGCTCTGCCGCTTTGTATGCGGCAATGCCACCAGTGATGCCTAATACGATGGATTTGTTTTTTTGCATAATATCTAGACTTTATGTAATGCTTTCATTTTAATATGAAAATCACGATAAAGCATGAAATAGTAGGTGCCTTACTTATGTTAAGGGTGCTTCTATAAATGCAGAGTTTGAGATATAGCATTACCCGTAAGCCAGTACTTGGCTTCCCCAATTTGCTAAGCCAGTAAACTGGCAAGCAAAGTGTGAAAGGGCATGTCCGTGGAATATATGCGCTGAAGCGCATTATTCACACGCCAAAGGCGGGGCGTCCTCAACCTCGCTAGATGCTGAAGCATCAAGTCGGTTGTGACGGAACGCAGTAATGCGCTCAAGTGATTTAAGCAGGCAATCAGCGAAGCTGATGCTCGCAAAAAATGTATTTATAGAAGTGCCCGTAATCGTAATTGAGCAGGAGGGCTATATGGCAATAACCGATTGGCCAGCGAGCGAGCGTCCTCGTGAGAAGCTGATAGAGCTTGGTGCGGCGGCTTTATCTGACGCCGAGTTGCTGGCGATATTTTTACGCGTAGGCGTGGTGGGCAAAAGCGCGGTTGATTTGGCGCGCGATCTTCTTAATCAATTTGGTAGCTTGAATGGCATATTTGCCGCCACAGAGTCGGAGTTGAGTGAGGTGCATGGCATAGGCAGTAGCAAATATGTGCAGTTGCAGGCTATCTTTGAGATGAGCCGACGAGCATTGAATGAGCAGTTGCGACAACGTGATCTACTCAGTTCGCCCCAGCAGGTGCGTGACTATCTGGTGTTGCGGTTAGGTGCGTTGCCACGAGAGGTGTTTTTGGTAATGTTCCTCGACGCGCAAAACCGCTTGAGTGCTACTGAGGAGCTATTTAGTGGTACGCTTATGCAGACTAGCGTTTATCCACGTGAGGTAGTGAAGCGCGCGATGTATCATAATGCGGCGAGTGTCATTTTTGCACATAATCATCCTTCTGGCATTGCGCAGCAAAGTCAAGCGGATGAGTTGCTGACACAGCAATTGAAGCAGGCATTGATGCTTGTGGATGTAAGAGTGCTCGATCATTTTATCGTGGCCGGTAATCAGGCGCTTTCGTTTGCGGAGCGTGGATTACTATGACAAATTTAGCACTCAGGGGAGTCTCTTATGTTGATTGATCATTCAAATTGGTTAAACCTCGCAGTGGCACTGGGGGTTGGGCTACTGATTGGTGCAGAGCGAGAGCGTCGCAAAGAGGCTTTTGTTGAGTGTAAACAAAATACTAGTTCGGTCGCAGGGGTGCGCACTTTTACCATTGCGGCATTGCTTGGGGCGGTGAGCGTGGCCGTTGAGTTCTGGCTCTTAATCATTTCAATCGTATGTGTCACCCTTTTTGTCGTGAGCGCTCCCAAGAACGAGGATCATAGTTTAACGACGCATGTTAGCTTGGTTTATACTATCATCTTGGGTGGTTTGGCCATGACGGAGCCTGCACTTTCAGCCAGTTTGGCGGTTGCTGTTGCGATTTTGTTGGCGGCAAAAGAGCCGATTCACTGGTTTGTGCGCGGTGCGGTCACCAAAGATGAAATGATGGATTTTTTGATCTTGGCTGCTGCGACGCTCATCGTATTGCCGCTGGTGCCTAATCGATATATAGGACCATTTGACGCCATCAATCCTTACAATATGTGGTTGATTGTGATTCTAGTGATGTTTATCGGCGCACTGGGACATCTCGCCTTGCGCTTGATGGGTGGCCGGCTAGGGCTTCCGTTGGTCGGACTGGTATCCGGTTTTATTTCCAGTATTGCAACTGTTGGCGCCATGGGTGAGCGTGCGCGTCATACTCCCCATTTGCTAAGGGTAGCGGTGGCGGGGGCGATTCTTTCTAGCTTGTCTACGATTCTGCAAATCGTCATGTTGCTGGCAGCTATTCATCCGCCCACACTCAGGGAACTGGCGATACCATTGCTATTTGGAGGAGTGGTTATTACGATCTATGGTATCGTGGTCACTTTAAGCTCCTTACAACAACATAGTGTTGAAATGAGTAGCCCCAGCCGATCTTTCAGCGTGAAGACCGCACTGATGTTTGCCATTGTGATTACCTTGGTACTTCTGGCATCGGCTACACTTAAGGCGTGGTTTGGTGATGCTGGGGTGGTGATCGCTTCTGCGGTTGCCGGTATGGCGGATGTGCATGCAGCGACCATTTCAGTGGCCTCATTATCTGCAGCTAATAAATTACTGCCTGTAAGCGCGGTAATTCCGATATTGGTCGCTTTTACGGTCAATACAACGTCTAAAGTGATTACTGCGGCGGTCACTGGAGGGAGGGATTATTTCCGTCAGGTCACAGTTGGGCTGGTGTTGCAGGTGGTCGCTGTATGGCTCGGATGGGTTTTATTTTGATTTAATTGAGTGAGCGATTGATGTCTGAGCTTTATTTACTTGTGCTGCTGATTTTTATTTCTGCATTATTGTACTCATCTGTCGGACATGGTGGCGCATCTGCGTATCTTGCCTCAATGGCATTGCTGGGCGTTGCGCCTGAAACGATGCGTCCTGCTGCGCTGGTGCTCAATGTGGCAGTAGCCTTTATTGCGTTGTATAAGTTTTATCGTGTAGGCGCATTTTCTGCACGGTTGTTTTTTCCACTCGCTATTGCGGCTATGCCCATGGCGTTTGTGGGTGGTTTGGCTACTTTACCTAGCCATATCTATAAACCGGTGATTGGTCTGGTGTTACTCTACGCGGCATGGGTGGTATTCAGGCGATCACGTCAGATATATCAAGTTAATCTATCCTTGCCTAACCCCCCAGTATTGCTGGCGATGGGGGGGGTGCTGGGTTTGCTTTCCGGACTCACAGGTGTGGGAGGCGGGATTTTTTTAAGTCCTTTGCTACTGTTTTTTAGATGGGCAGAGGTGCGCGTGATCTCAGGTGTTTCAGCTGCCTTTATTTTAGTGAATTCACTTTCTGGTTTGGCGGGGGTGATGACGAAGAGTCCTGCACTGCCTTCGACCTTACCCTACTGGATACTTGCTGCGGTGATAGGCGGTTATATCGGTGCGGAGTATGGCAGCAAACGTCTGGCAACCCCTGCGATACGTAAGGCGTTGGCGGTGGTGCTGTTGATTGCGGGTGGTAAGATGCTACTAGCCTAAAGGGCACTTCTTTAAATACATTTCTTGCGAGCATCAGCTTCGCTGATTGCCTGCTTAAATCACTTGAGCGCATTACTGCGTTCCGTCACAACCGACTTGATGCTTCAGCATCTAGCGAGGTTGGGGACGCCCCGTGCGGGTGTGCGCCTTTGGCGTATGAATAATGCGCTTCAGCGCATATATTCCACGGACATGCCCTTTCACACTTTGCTTGCCAGTTTACTGGCTTAGCAAATTGGGGAAGCCAAGTATTGGCTTACGGGTAATGCTGCATCTCAAACTCTGCATTTATAGAAGCGCCCTAAATTAAGCTTCATTGATGAAAATATTGAAAAGCGTTGGAAATAAAATGAATCAATCAGTCAAAACTATTTTTTGGATTCTGCTCGCTGCGCTAGGTGCATTTGCAGTAGCAGGTATTGCGCTTAACCGTGGTGAGAGTATCAATGCGCTGTGGCTAATTACCGCCGCGGTGTGTATTTACGCCATCGCCTACCGTTTTTATGCGGTCTGGATCGCTGCGAAGGTTTTGACGGTGGATGAAACGCGCGCTACTCCAGCTGAGCGACTGGATAATGGCCGAGATTTTATTCCAACCAATAAGTGGATTGTGTTCGGGCATCACTTTGCCGCCATTGCAGGACCAGGGCCACTGATTGGACCTACTTTAGCGGCACAGTTCGGTTATTTGCCGGGGACGCTATGGATCTTGATTGGTGCGGTGATGGGCGGTGCAGTGCAGGATATGGTTACGCTGTTTTTCTCAACCCGCCGCAATGGGCGCAGTCTGGGACAGATGGCACGCGATGAGATTGGCGCAATCGGTGGTACGGCCGCGCTGGTGGGCACCTTCATGATAATGATTATTCTGATTGCGGTGCTGGGACTGGTGGTAGTGAATGCCATGAAGCATAGTCCGTGGGCGACTTCTACCGTGGCGGCGACGATACCGATTGCCATGTTTGTTGGTCTTTATATGCGAAATATCCGCCCTGGTCGCGTGCTGGAAGCCTCTGCCATCGGCGTGGCGCTACTGTTGTTCTCGGTATTTGCGGGAGGCTGGATAGATCAGCATGAAACTTTGCGCACATGGTTTGATCACGACGGCTTGCCGTTGGCTTTTGCCATCATCATTTATGGTTTTGCAGCTGCGGTACTGCCGGTTTGGTTACTGCTTGCGCCGCGTGACTATCTGTCCACTTTTATGAAATTGGGCACGATACTGTTGCTGGCAGTGGCTATCGTGATTTTGCGCCCCAACATTCATATGCCAGCAGTTACGCAGTTTGTGGATGGTACGGGGCCGATTTTTGGGGGCAAGTTGTTTCCGTTCGTGTTTATTACCATTGCCTGCGGTGCGATTTCTGGTTTTCACGCCTTGATTTCATCGGGGACAACGCCAAAATTGCTGAGTAATGAGCGTGACATTCGCATGATAGGCTATGGCGGGATGCTATTGGAAAGCTTTGTAGCAATCATGGCGATGATTGCTGCCACTGTGTTGGAGCCAGGCGTGTTTTTTGCGATTAACAGTCCTGCAGGTGTGGTGGGTAAAGAGGCGATTGATGCCGTAGCTAAAATTAATAGCTGGGGCTTTGCCGTCACAGTAGAGCAAATGCGGCAGCTTGCAACTGATATGGGGGAAAGCACTTTATTTGCCCGTACCGGTGGTGCGCCTAGCCTGGCTGTGGGTATGGCGAGCATATTCGGCAGTGCTTTTGGTCGGGAGATGCTGGCGCTGTGGTATCACTTCGCCATTATGTTTGAAGCGATATTTATTTTAACCACGCTGGATGCGGGTACGCGCGTTGGTCGCTTTATGTTGCAGGACTTATTGGGTAATTTTAATAAGAAGCTGGGTGAAACTTCTTATCCCCCATCGGTGATATTTACCAGCGGTATGGTGGTGGCGGGCTGGGGCTACTTTTTATATATCGGGGTGATAGACCCTAACGGTGGTGTAAATATCTTATGGCCATTGTTCGGCATTGCGAACCAAATGCTGGCGGCCATTGCCTTATGCGTAGGCACTGGCATTTTAGTGAAATCTGGCAAGTTACGATACGCATGGGTAACAGGGCTGCCACTGGCATGGTTGCTTGTCGTGACCACAACGGCGGCTTATGAAAAGATATTCAGTACGGATGTGCGCGTTGGTTTTTTTGCTGCGGCCAATGATCTGGCAGATAAATTGGCCGCAGGTGTATTGCCGTCTGAAAAAGCAGAAGTAGCGCCGCAGTTGATATTCAATCAACATCTGGATGCTTATCTGACTATGTTCTTTGTGGTGGTGTTATGGGTGGTAATCGTCGATATGTTGCGGCTGTGTATGCGTTATTTGAATGGCAAATCTGTGCCTAAGCTGTCTGAAGCACCGCATGAGCCTAGTCGGTTAGTTGAGAATTGGGTGAGAGACTGATGTTTAAGAGAATATTGCACTGGTGGCACATCATCCGCCAACTTTCTGGTGACAATGCCTACGAGCAGTATTTGAAACATCATGCCGAGTTCCATCGTGCGACGGTGGATGCCCCTCCACCCCTTTCCCGTAAGGATTTCTTTAAGTTATGGCAGGACAGCAAGTGGCAGGGCATCAAGCGCTGTTGTTAAGGAAGCACGGTGATTTGTATTATTCTCAACTGTTTTTTCTAGGTTTAATGAAGTCATTGTTGAGGTTTATGACAAATTCTAAACATCATAATACCAATGATAATCATGGGTAAACTGAGCCATTGCCCCATACTGAGTCCCATCGACAATAAGCCTAGATAAGCATCTGGTTCACGCGTATATTCCGCTAAGAACCTAAAGCTACCATAACCCATCAAGAACAAAGCAGAGATTGTGCCAGTGGCGCGTGGTTGAGCAGAATACAGCCACAGTATGCAAAATAGCGCAATGCCTTCAAGTCCAAATTCATAGAGCTGTGACGGATGGCGTAATGCAGTATCAACATTGGGAAATACCATGCCATAGTTGGCATGTGTCTCTCGCCCCCATAGCTCTGCATTGATGAAATTCCCCATGCGGCCAGCTCCCAAGCCGATAGGCACAAGTGGTGCGATAAAGTCCATAATGGCCAGCCAGTTAAGGTGATATTTCCGGCTAAAGAGCCACATGGCAATCAAGACCCCTAGAAAGCCACCATGAAAACTCATGCCGCCATGCCAAACCGCCAAGATTTCTAAAGGATGTTGTATGAAGTAGCTTGGTTGATAAAAGAGCACATAGCCTAGGCGCCCCCCTAGGATTACGCCTAGTGCGCCATAAAATAATGCATCATCCAGCATGGAAGGCGTCCAGCCAAACCACTTTTTATGTTTGATCTGATATTGACCTAAAGCAATGAACGCTAGAAATCCGAGCAGATACATCAGCCCATACCAGTGGATGCCGACTGGGCCAAGATGTAAAGCGATAGGGTCAAACTGCGGATGAACGAACATGAGTTATTAACAAAAATCGATAAAGGCGAGATTCTACCTAAATTTAGGAGAGGTGTATTCAATATCAATTGGATGTGAGCTTACAATGTCAATCTTGCGCTCCTATGAACTACTCATTTCCTTGTGACCGAGTGGTTTGTCATCGGGATGATAACGCCATGATGTAGACCAGGTTCTGATTATACAATCCGTTGTATCCTGCCGATTCTGTCCATGGTCACAGGATGGCTTACCTCTGCATGGAAGAAGCGTATACCTCAAAGTGTATTGCTTCCGCTTGGCACGTTAGCGCTAGGTGGTCTAAAATTACGCATTGACTTGTCGTTTAATTAATTACGGATTTTTATCATGCCTGTTTATCGTTCTCATACCACTACTCACGGCCGGAATATGGCCGGCGCTCGTGCATTATGGCGCGCTACCGGAATGAAGGATGGCGACTTTGATAAGCCGATTATTGCCATTGCCAACTCGTTCACGCAGTTTGTGCCTGGACACGTGCACTTGAAGGACATGGGGCAGCTGGTGGCGCGCGAAATTGAAAAAGCTGGGGGTGTGGCCAAAGAGTTCAACACCATTGCGGTAGATGATGGTATTGCTATGGGGCATGGGGGCATGCTGTACAGTTTGCCTAGCAGAGACTTGATTGCCGATAGCGTGGAATATATGGTGAACGCACACTGTGCGGATGCACTGGTGTGTATCTCCAACTGTGACAAAATTACCCCAGGCATGCTGATGGCAGTGCTACGTTTAAATATCCCAGTGGTGTTTGTTTCCGGCGGGCCAATGGAGGCGGGCAAGGTTAACTGGCAAGGCGAGGTGCACAAGCTGGATTTGGTGGATGCGATGGTGGCAGCCGCCGACAGTAAAGTGAGTGATGCCGAGACAGAGGCGATTGAGCGATCCGCATGCCCCACCTGCGGATCCTGCTCCGGCATGTTTACCGCAAACTCCATGAACTGTTTGACCGAGGCATTGGGGTTGAGCTTGCCAGGGAATGGTTCTACCTTGGCGACACATGCTGCACGTAAAGAATTGTTCTTGAAGGCCGGTCGTTTGATTGTGGCGCTGACCAAGCGCCATTACGAGCAGGATGACTACACGGTGCTGCCGCGCAGTATTGCCAGCATGAAGGCGTTTGAAAATGCCATGAGTCTGGATGTGGCGATGGGCGGTTCGACCAATACGGTGTTGCACCTGCTCGCAGCCGCACATGAGGCTGGCGTCGATTTCACCATGAGTGATATCGATCGTATCTCGCGCAAAGTGCCATGTGTGAGTAAGGTGGCGCCTGCTACTGCCAAATACCACATGGAAGATGTACACCGTGCGGGTGGTGTAATGGGTATTTTGGGTGAGTTGGACCGTGCGGGTGTGATTCACCGTGATGCGCTGACCGTGCACAGTGCCACTTTGGGGGATGCACTGGACCAATGGGATATCAAAGTCACGCAGGATGAGAGTGTAAAGAAATTCTACCGTGCGGCGCCAGGGGGCATTGCAACGACCATTGCCTTTAGCCAGTCTATGCTTTGGCCTGATTTAGATGATGACCGCGCAGAAGGTTGTATCCGCGATAGGGCGCATGCCTACTCGCAAGATGGTGGTCTGGCTGTGCTGTACGGCAATATTGCACTGGATGGCTGTATCGTGAAAACTGCAGGGGTGGATGATAGTATCCTCAAGTTTACTGGACGGGCGCGCATCTTTGAAAGTCAGGACTCTGCGGTTGAGGCTATTTTGGCAGACAAGATAGTAGCGGGCGATGTCGTGGTGATTCGCTACGAGGGTCCGCGCGGTGGCCCAGGCATGCAAGAGATGTTGTATCCGACTTCTTATCTGAAATCCAAGGGCTTAGGTAAGGCCTGCGCCTTGCTGACTGACGGACGTTTCTCTGGGGGAACCTCTGGTTTGAGTATCGGGCATGCTTCTCCTGAAGCGGCCGAAGGTGGTGCGATCGGCTTGGTGGAAGAAGGCGACACCATTGAGATTGATATTCCTAATCGCACGATTTATTTGGCTATTAGCGATGCGGAATTGTCTCACCGCCACACCCAGATGATTGAAAAAGGTAAAGAGGCTTGGAAGCCACTTAATCGTGAGCGTGCGGTTTCTCCAGCATTGCGTGCTTATGCCGCCATGAGCACCAGTGCAGCACGAGGTGCGGTGCGTGACGTGGCTCAGATTGAGAAGTAGGCTAGGCGCGCGCCATCGGATTTTAGAGAGATTAAAGGTTTTTTATGACACTAGATTCAATTGAAGACCACATATTTAGAAAAAAGGCGGAGTATGAGCGCTCAACGCTGCATCCGCACTTGACGATTACGCAAGATGATCAAGGGTTGCAGTATTTGGAGATTAACAATTCTTTGGCAACGGCCAAGATTGCCTTGCAAGGGGCGCATGTGATGCATTGGCAACCCAAGACTGAGAAGAAGCCTGTACTTTGGCTTTCCGACAATGCGCGTTACGTGAAAGATCGTTCGATCCGTGGCGGTGTGCCTCTCTGCTGGCCATGGTTCGGAGCGCATCCGACAGAAAGCACGCTTTGTCCTCATGGTTTTGCTCGCGTGATTCCATGGAGGTTGATCGATGTGGATGCTACAGGTACGGATGCGACGCGTATAGTGTTGCAGATGGAGGAGACGGCTGAGGCGAAGCGGCAGCTTTCCTATGCCTATGTGTTGACGATCATGATTACCATCGGTAAGCGTCTTAAAATTGATTTGGCGACGACTAATAAAGCCGATCATCCATTCTTGATTGGTGAGGCTTTTCATACCTATCTGCATGTGAGCGATGTGGGCAATATCCGTATTGCCGGTCTGCAGGATTGTATTTTCGCGGATAAATTACGTCAGTATCAACGTTATGTTGAACATCACATTTTGAAGTTTGACGGTGAGTTTGACCGAGTTTATTTGAATCACAATTCTGATTGTTTGGTACATGACCCAGTTTACAACCGCGTGATTCGTGTGGGTAAGTCTGGTAGTGATACTACGGTGGTGTGGTCGCCCGGTGCGGAAAAAGCCAAAACTATGGGTGATATGGGTGTCGCTGAAGATGCATGGCGTAAAACCATCTGTGTTGAAACAGCGAATGCGTTAGAGAACTCCGTGGTGATCTCGCCCAATAGAACACATACCATGTCAGTGGAATACAGCGTCGAGGCGCTGTAGTTTAGGGGGCTCCTTAGAGCACTCTGAAAAATTAAAAATCCCGTCTTGATCTGCGTATTGCCGGCCACCCTGCAAAGAGATTTGACTCAGAATGTCAACGCATGGGTATGTCAGGGCGCTACCTGCTTACAGGGTATAGATGAAATAGCCAGCCTTTTGCAACAGATTTAGCCCAGACTTTCCATTAGGACTTGCCAGTCACTGATAAGCAACACTAAGCCAACAAGCTGACGTTCAAGTAGATGAGTATCACCTATGGAGAGTCTGGGTTAATGGCATCTCTCGTTTTTTTAGACTGATTGGCTTGTTAAAATTCAAATTATGGGTATCATATCTAAGGCGTAGTTAAAGGGTAACGATATTATTTTAAGTATTAGTCAAGGAGATAACATGAAGGCTTTATTATTAACAATCGCGGCGGCTGGTTCTATGTTGCTTGCTTCACAATCTTATGCAGCTGATGCTGCTGCGGCTAAGGCCTTGGCACAAAAGAGCGGTTGCTTGGCTTGCCATAGCGTAGATCAAAAAGTATTAGGTCCAGCTTACAAAGATGTGGCGGCAAAATACAAGGGTGACAAATCAGCTGAAGCTAAGCTGGTAGAGAAAGTGAAAAAAGGTAGTAGCGGTACTTGGGGTAATGTACCTATGCCAGCTCATGCACATGTTAAAGATGCTGATATCACAACAATCGTTCAGTGGGTACTTTCACTGTAAGATTGGGTGGTAGGAGTTTAAAAGCCAGCGTGAGCTGGCTTTTTTATTGCCTGTTTCACTTTGCCTGAGGTTACTTCCTGAGTTTGCTGTGCTGCAGCGAGTAAGCAAAATAGAACACCACGCCCAATAGCAACCATATGCCAAAGCGTTGCCAAGTCAGCGCGGGCAAGAACGCCATCAATGCGCCGCAGGACAGCATGCCCAATACCGGGAGCAGTGGGCTGTAGGGCGTTTTATATGGGCGATGCAGGTGCGGTTGTGTTTTGCGCAACATGATGACCCCACCGCACACCAGCACAAATGCGGCCAATGTGCCGATGTTCACCAGTTCAGCCAAATCACCTAATGGAATAAAGCCAGCGATAGTGGCAGTGATCAGGCCGCAGATCACGATGACGCGTATGGGGGTATGCGTTTTTGCATTCACCTGACTAAAGAAGGGAGGGATAAGGCCGTCTCTGCTCATGGCGAAGATGATGCGGGTCAGGCCATAGTACAGCACCAGCATGACGGTGGTCAGGCCGGCAATCACGCCGGTAGAAACCAAGGCGGATGCCCAGTGATAGCCCATTAATTGAAGTGCATGGGCAACTGGCGATGAAACGCCAAGTTCGGTGTAAGGCACTACGCCAGTCAGCAAGCCAGAGACGATGATATAGATTACCGTGCAAAACGAGAGTGAATAAATAATGCCTTTAGGTACGTCATGCTGGGGGTCCTTGGCCTCTTCTACGGCGGTTGAAACAGCATCAAAGCCGACATAGGCAAAGAAGACTAAAGAGGCACCAGCAAGTACGCCGACTGTCTTACCGTCTGGTAAGGTATCAAACCAACCGAATGGCATGAAAGGATGCCAATTTTCTGGATGCACGTTGAAACTGGCGATGGCCACAAAGATGGTAATAGTCAGTACTTTGATGAATACCATTGCGGCATTCAGTTTTGCGCTTTGTTTGACCCCAATGATGAGCATGATCATCAAGGCAAGAATAATGAGCAGCGCAGGTAAATTGACCATGCCGCCAAGCGAGGGGGCTTTAGTAAGCTGTTCCGGCAGACCCAGACCCACTGCGGTGAGGGCGTTATTGAAGTAACCCGCCCAACCGTTGGCGACTGCGGCCACGCTCATCCCATATTCCATCAGCAGAATCCAGCCGATGATCCAAGCCACCACTTCACCAAACGCAGCATAGCTGTAGCCGTACGCACTACCACAGCCACCTACCGTTGCGGCCATTTCCGCATAAGCAAACGCGGCAAAACCACAGGCAAGCCCTGAAACGACAAACGACAAGACCACTGCTGGACCAGATTGATGCGCCGCAGCTAGGCCGGTCAGTACGAATATGCCCGTACCGATAATGGCACCTATGCCCAACAATGTCAGGTCGAATGCCGATAAGCATCTTTTTAAACCAGTTTCGGAATGAGCGGTGACGGGTTTAGTGCGCAGAACGCGTTTTATCATGATAGCTCTCTAATGTTTTTTCTGATTCTATACTAAAGCATTGTTTGCATGGTAAACAATGTGGATTGGCTTTAGAAGTGCGCTTTAAGTGCGGCAATCATGTAGTGCTGATCGAGTACGCCTGCACTTTCTCTGATGCTATGCATGGCCCACATAGGTGAGCCTACATCCACGCTGGCGATGCCTAGATTTGATGCCACGATAGGACCAATTGTGCTGCCACAACCCAAATCAGTGCGGTGTACATATTGCTGATAGGGCACTTTGGCCTGTTCACACAGCTGGATAAATCGCGCAGCAGTTTCTGCGTTGGTTGAATAGCGCTGATTGGCATTGGTTTTAATGACAGGACCATGATTTACCTTGATATGATGGCATGGCTCATAGGCGCTTGCATGGTTGGGATGGTACGCATGTGCCATGTCAGCGCTGATGAAGAAACTTTTCGACAGCGTGCGGAGTTTGGCTTCTTCGTTTAGGTCGGTGCTGATGGCAATGCGGTTGATGACATCAGCTAAAAAGCTGCCATTAGCGCCAATAGCACTTTCGCTGCCGATTTCTTCATGGTCGAACAGTGCGACGATTTTTGTTGTCTGCGCATCATCAGCTTCCAGCAAGGCCGTGATAGCGGCGTGGCATGAGGCTAGATTGTCCAGCTGACCATTCGCAATAAATTCCTCATTAGGCCCCCAGAAAGCGCCAGGCTGTGTATCAAACACATTCAGTTCAAAGCTGAGGATTTCCGTCACATCCACGTGAAGCGCTTGTGCGAGATGAGTCAGGAATTGCTGGTTGGCCGCGATGCCTTCCTCACTCTCGGCAAACAGTAGGGGTAGCTGCGTTTGTTTGTTTAACACCAGCCCCTTGTCATTGACCTCTCGGTTCATGTGAATGGCCAAGTTAGGTAAGCGCATCAAGGCACGATTAAATTTGATCAGATGTGTCTCGAAACCTTGGTTAGAGCGCACATTCACGCGCCCAGCGATGCTCAAGTCGCGGTCAGTGAATGTGGCAAGAATGGGGCCACCATAGACTTCTACACCGATTCTAATCAAGCCCTCTCCACCAAAGGCAGCCTGAGGTTTGAGGCGCAGTCCGGGGGAGTCTGTATGTGCGCCGATGATGCGAAAGCCGCTGTCGACCAAAGGCTGCGTGCCTAGACGGAAGGCTATGATTGAGGCGCCTCCCCGAATCACATAATAGGATCTTCCTGCTTCAAGCTGCCATGGTTGATCTTCCCTGAGCTTAGTGTAGCTTTGGGAGCATAACCGCGTTTCGACGCTATTGACGGCATGCCATGGACTAGGGCTGGCATCGATAAAATCGAGCAGGTCTTGTGCTTGGATACGGGCTTCAGCGGGAATTCTCATCAGTGCTATGCCGGCGGATTGAGCAAGAGCCAGTCTTTCTCAATCAAAAAGTCTGTATAAAGTCTAGACTCTGGCGTGCCAGCCTCTGGCTTCCAGTCATAACGCCATTTAACGATGGGAGGCATGGAGAGCAAAATAGACTCAGTGCGACCGTTCGATTGCAAGCCGAAGATTGTACCGCGGTCATAAATGAGATTGAACTCGACGTAGCGACCACGGTGATAGGCTTGGAAATCACGCTCCCGCTCACCGTAGGGCATATCCTTACGACGCTGCACGATAGGCAGATAGGCATTGAGAAATGCATCGCCGACTGCACGATGGAAATCAAAGCAGCGCTCAAAACCTAGCGCGTTGAAGTCGTCATAAAAGATGCCGCCGATTCCACGAGGCTCTTTGCGATGCTTGAGATAAAAATACTCATCACATTCTTTTTTGAATTTTGGGTAGTAGCTGGGATCAAAAGCATCCAGTGCGGCTTTATTGACGCGGTGAAAATGTTCTGCATCTTCTTTGAAGCCGTAGTAAGGGGTTAAATCCATCCCGCCGCCAAACCACCAAATGTCTTCATCTGGATTTTCGGCTGCGGCCAAATGCTGTGAGGCTATTGTGTTTTTATTCGGTGCTTTAGCCACAAAAAAGCGCACATTCATGTGGACGGTTGGAATATATGGGTTACGTGGATGGAATACTAAAGAGACGCCCATGGCCTCCCATTCTCGCCCCGCGGCTTCTGGATGCGCAACGCTGGCAGCAGGGGGTAGTTTGGTCCCCTTGACGTGAGAAAAGCCAATGCCTGCCCGCTCAAATACGTTGCCTTCTTCTAGCAAGCAGGAGTTGCCGCCACCGCCTTCAGGGCGTTGCCAGCTATCCTGCAGGAAGTGTTTGCCATCTACCAATTCAATGGCTTCTACAATTCTTGCTTGTAGGTTTTGTAGGTAGTTAAAAACGTCTTGGGGGTTCATACCTAGCCTTTAATCGCGCGGTAACCAATATCAGTGCGATATTGCGCACCGTTAAATTTAATTTCATCGACAACTCTATACGCTTGTTGTTGCGCAAACTTTACGGTTTCACCTAGCGCCGTCACGCACAAAACGCGACCGCCACTGGTGATAACTTTGCTATCTTTTAATGTCGTACCTGCATGGAAAACGTGCGCGTCTTCTAACCGCTTAGGTAAGCCAGTAATTTCATCACCCAGTTTGGGTGTGTCTGGATAATTGGCTGATGCCATGACCACTCCTAATGCAAATCGCCTATCCCATTCTGTTTCAGCCTGGTTTAACGTGCCATTGACAGCGTGCTCCATCAGTCCGACGAGGTCACTTTTGAGGCGCATCATAATTGGCTGCGTTTCAGGATCGCCCATGCGGCAATTAAACTCTAGCGTTTTAACATCGCCATTCGGTGAGATCATCAGACCTGCATAGAGAAATCCCGTGTAAGGAATACCGTCTTTCGCCATTCCTTCAACTGTGGGTTGAATAATTTCACGCATCACTTTTGCGTGAATGTCTGGCGTGACGACAGGGGCGGGCGAGTATGCTCCCATGCCGCCAGTGTTAGGGCCTAAATCTTGATCGAGTAAACGCTTATGGTCTTGGCTGGTAGCCAGCGCCAAGATGTTTTTGCCATCGACCATGACCATAAAACTGGCTTCTTCTCCGACTAGGAACTCTTCAATTACAACCCGTGCACCGGCTGCGCCCAGTTTGTTGTCCTCCAGCATGGCGTCAATGGCTGCATGCGCTTCATCCTCGCTCATTGCAACAACAACTCCTTTGCCTGCGGCTAAACCATCGGCCTTAATCACAATGGGCGCCCCTTGCTGCGTGATGTAATCGTGAGCAAGTTTTGCATCGGTAAATGTCGCGTAGGCCGCAGTTGGGATATTGTGACGCATCATAAATGCTTTAGCGAAATCTTTGGATGACTCAAGTTGCGCAGCCGCTTTGGTGGGCCCAAAGATTTTAAGACCCGCAGCACGGAATGCATCGACCACACCTTGCGAAAGTGGCGCTTCTGGCCCGACGATCGTGAGATGAATTTGCTCATCCTGTGCAAATTTGACCAAATCAGCAACGGCGGTCAAAGGCACATTCTTCATATCGGGATCCAATGCCGTGCCCGCATTGCCAGGTGCAACATACACGCGGCTCACTTCTTTATTTTGAGCTGTTTTCCATGCGAGTGCATGCTCGCGTCCGCCACTACCAATCACTAAAATTTTCATAAATCTATTGATGAGCAAATCACGTTGTTACTCATCCCTTGTTTAAGTTGATTAAATTACTTCATGCAAACCGTAGCGAATATCGCTAGAGCAAGGCGCACGGGAGCACAATAACCGAAGCGTACATGTAAGTACGTGGGGTTGTGAGTGCCGTGCAACATAGGTATTGCGATGAGCAGTAGGTTTGGTTAGTGTCTGAAGTGGCGAACCCCTGTCACCACCATCACCAAGCCATGCTCGTCTGCCGCCGCGATTACTTCTTCATCACGCATGCTGCCACCTGGATGAATCACGCATGCAGCACCGGCTTCAGCCAACACATCAATGCCATCACGGAACGGAAAGAACGCATCGGAAGCGACTACTGAGTTTTTCAGCGTCAGCCCTGCATTTTGTGCTTTGATTGCGGCAATTTTTGTGCTGTCCACACGGCTCATTTGGCCAGCGCCAACGCCCAGCGTCATGCGGTTGCCACAGAAGACGATGGCATTTGATTTCACATATTTAGCCACACGCCAAGCAAATAACATATCTTGTAGCTGTTCTGCAGTGGGTTGTTTCTTGGTAACGACTTTCAAGTCGGCAACGCTCATTTCATGATTGTCGGCTGTTTGAATCAATAAGCCAGAGCCTATGCGTTTTGTGTCGTGTGAGTTACGACCTTTTTCCCAATCGCTGATGCCATCTTGAGGCAAGGAAATTTTCAGTACACGCACGTTGGCTTTTGTGCTAAAAATAGCCAAAGCCTCTTCTGTATAGTCTGGTGCGATCAGCACTTCTACGAATTGCTTACTCACGGCTTCAGCCGCTGCTCTATCCAGGGGGGTGTTGAATGCGATGATGCCACCGAAGGCTGAGGTGGGGTCGGTCTGGAACGCTTTGCTGTAGGCTTCGAGCGCATCTTTGCCCAATGCTACACCACAAGGGTTGGCGTGTTTTACGATCACGCAGGCTGTAGAGTCAAAACTCTTGACCGCTTCCCATGCGGCATCTGCATCAGCGATGTTGTTGTATGAAAGCTCTTTGCCTTGCAATTGCTGGGCAGTCACCAAACTGCCTGGTGCTGGACAAAGGTCGCGATAGAACGCTGCGCTTTGGTGTGGATTTTCACCATAGCGTAAGTCTTGCACCTTGATGAAATTGCTATTGCTTTGTGCAGGGAAAGCGTTGAGTACAGGCTGCTTGCTGACTATGCTGGCCTTGTAATCAACGGCAGAAAGATAGTTGCTGATGGCTGCATCGTATTGAGCGACACGATTGAACGCCGCTACGGAGAGCGAGAACGTGGTAGCCTCCGCTAGGGCGCCGCCTGTGCTTTGCATTTCGCGCACGACGTCTGCATATTGGCTAGCGTCGGTCAACACCGCAACGTCTTTCCAATTTTTAGCGGCTGAGCGCACCATGGCAGGACCACCGATGTCGATATTCTCGATGGCATCTTCCAATGTGCAGTCTGGCTTCGCGACAGTCGCTTCGAATGGATAGAGGTTGACTACCACCATGTCGATATTGGGAATCTCTTGTGCTTGCATGGCAGATACGTGCTCAGGCAAGTCGCGGCGACCTAAGATGCCGCCATGTACTTTCGGATGCAAAGTTTTGACTCGCCCGTCCAACATTTCTGGGAAGCCAGTGTAGTCGCTGACCTCGATGACGGGAATGGCATTGTCGCGAAATAATTTGGCGGTGCCTCCAGTAGAGAGGACCTCAACGCCGAGTGAATGGAGTTGCTGTGCTAGTGCGATGATGCCGGTTTTGTCGGAAACGCTGATGAGCGCACGTTTGATAGTTGCCATGTAAAAACTCTAACGAATGGATTAAAGAAAAAGGGTTATTCGATTTTGTGTTGCTGTAACTTCTTACGCAAGGTGTTGCGGTTGATATCCAGTATCTCAGCTGCTTTGCTCTGGTTGCCCGCCACCTTTTTCATGACGTATCTAAGCAACGGCTCTTCTACACAGTGCATGACCATGTCGTAAACGGCGTGAGGCTGTTCACCATCTAGATGTGAGAAGTAGTCCTCTAGTGACTCAGTGACAGCGTGGCTCAATTTGCAGTTTCTAGACATATGGGGCGACCTTATGCGGCAAGGGCTTCAGATGAGTCTTCGCTGGCTTCGGGGCTGATGTACACTAAGCGCTCATTTCTTGTTTTAAGTTCGATGAAAAAGTCATTGATGGCCTGTAATTGCAAATCGATGGTCTGCAAGGTGTTCATGTGGTGACGGAAATGCGCCGAACCGGCCAAGCCTTTGGTGTACCATGAGATGTGCTTACGCGCCATGCGCATGCCAGTTAGCTCGCCATAAAAGGCATATAAATCATGCAGATGTTCCAGCATGACAGCGTGGATCTCATCTACCGTTGGCGCCAGCAGATGTGTGCCTGTGGTGAGGTAATGGTCGATTTCACGGAATATCCATGGGCGACCTTGTGCGGCTCGCCCAATCATGATGGCATCAGCGCCGGTGTAATCCAGCACAAACTTAGCCTTTTCTGGTGAGGTGATGTCACCATTGGCAATGAGAGGAATACGGATAGCCTGTTTAACGGCGGCAATGGTGTCGTACTCGGCCTCTCCTAGATAGGCACAAGCACGGGTGCGACCGTGCATGGCCAGCGCCTGCACACCGATATCTTCTGCCATCTTGGCAATTTGGACTGCATTACGACTCTGTTTATCCCAGCCCGTGCGGATTTTTAAGGTGACGGGTACATTAACTGCGCCCACCACAGCTTTTAAGATTTGTGCTACCAGGGGTTCGTCTTTCAATAAGGCAGATCCCGCCATCACATTGCAAATCTTTTTGGCTGGACAGCCCATGTTGATGTCGATGATCTGGGCGCCATTATCTACATTATGCTTGGCGGCTTCCGCCATCATCTTAGGATCGGCGCCCGCGATCTGCACTGAAATAGGGGCAACCTCGCCTTCATGGTTGGCGCGGCGCTTGGTCTTTTCACTGCCGTATAGCAGTGAGTTTGATGTCACCATCTCGGACACAGCCAAGCCTGCGCCCATCTTTTTGCAAAGCTGACGGAAAGGCCTATCGGTTACGCCAGCCATAGGCGCAACAACAAGATTGTTTTTAAGGGTGTGTGGACCGATTTGCATTTAAAACATTTTATCTTCTTGACCAGTGCTTCCCCAAACAAAGTTTAGCGTTCACACTGAGGAAACTGCCTATTTTATACGCAATTTTGTCGTGAGAAAACCAAAAAATTCTTTTAATTTGCAATTACAATGGGGCATCATATGCTGACGAGGCCTGATCAATGCAAAAAATATCCACCGTGCGCGTCGCCTTTGCCAGCTTTATTGGCACGGCTATTGAGTTTTACGATTTCTATATTTACGCCATGGCTTCGGCGCTGGTGATTGGATCCGTGTTTTTCCCCGCAAGTGACCCCGACATACAGACATTGAATGCCTTCCTGACATTCGGTATCGCTTTTATCGCGCGACCTTTGGGGGCCATTGTTTTTGGCCATTTTGGTGACATTGTGGGTAGAAAAGCAACGCTTGCTGCGTCACTGTTGTTGATGGGCGTATCTACCTTGCTCATTGGTGTTCTGCCGGGGTATGACCAATTAGGAACCACAGCGGCAATTTTGCTCTGTATTTTGCGTTTCGGGCAGGGCTTGGGTTTGGGAGGAGAGTGGGGAGGTGCGGCTTTGCTAGCGACTGAATATGCGCCAGCAGGCAAGCGTGGCTGGTTTGGCATGTTTCCTCAGTTGGGACCGTCGATTGGATTTTTACTAGCGACTCTAAGTTTTCTGCTACTGAGTCTTTGCTTGTCAGATGAAGTGTTCAAGCTCTGGGGCTGGCGCTTACCGTTTATTGCTAGTGCGGTACTGGTTGTGGTGGGGTTATATGTGCGCTTTAAATTGACCGAAACCCCCGCATTTGCTGCGGCATTGGCTCAGCATCGCACCCACAAAGCGCCGATGAAACATCTTGTGTGCGGACACTTAAGCGCCGTAGTGCTGGGAGCACTGGCGATGACGGTCTGCTATAACCTGTTTTATACTGCGACCGTATTTTGCCTAAGTTACGGGACTAAAACATTGAACATTCCCCGCACTGATTTCTTGATGATGTTATGCGTGGCGGTGTTGTTTATGGCGCTGGCCACGCCGATTTCGGCAGCACTGAGTGATCGCTTTGGCCGCAGGCCGGTATTGTTAACGGCATGCTTGCTGGCTGTGTTGACAGGTTTTGCACTACATCCCCTGATGGCCAGTGGGAGTGTGGTACAGGTGACGGTGTTCCTATCCATAGCCTTACTGCTGATGGGGGCGAGTTTTGCACCGATGGGCGCTTTTCTGCCAGAACAGTTTCCGGTTGCGGTGCGTTACACAGGGGCTGGCCTTTCATACCAGTTGGGCGGCATCATGGGCGCCTCTACAGCCCCTTTTGTTTCTCAGTTGTTGGTGGATAAAGGTGGTTTGGTCTGGGTGGGTTATTACGTTTCGGCGATGGCGGCATTGAGTTTTGCAGCAGTATTAGCGATGCGAGAAACCCATCAGAGTAACTTCAGTCAGGTTGCGTAAGCTGTTCCAATTTGGTCAGCCACGTCATTGCCTGTTCGCGCGTTTCACCACACATCTCGAAACTTGGCTGTAGACCTACACAAAATTCTGGGCGTTCAGGCCGACCAAAAATCATACATTGATGGTTATTGGTTAATTGCACACAGCGCACACCGGCAGGTTTGCCATGGGGCATGCCGGGGATGGCGCTGTTAATGGAGGGAGCGGTGCAACAGGCGCCACAGTTTGAGCGGCACTCCATATTAGGATGGTGACCACGGAAATCCAAGCGCACTTACCGCCTCTTTAATCGTCTGTAATGCAGCCTCTACAGTCTTGGCTGGACCTTTTACCCCCAGTTCTGTCGTGCGCCTGCTGTCTAGCTTGGGTAGGCTGAACAGCTTAATATCCGGGTACTTGTGCAGTATAAGGTTCATCAGATCAATCAACTTGCTTTCACCCGCATCCATGACCAGAATCGAGGACTCGCTGTAATCCTGTTGGTGAAACAAGTGAAAATAATGGCGATCCAGCACCCATTCGACCATTGGATGTGACATTTGCGGAAATCCGGGGACAAAGTGGTGGTGATTGATAGAACAGCCAGCGACGCGGTTGATCGGGTTCGGGATGAGACTGGCTCCCGCAGGAAAATCTGCCATCAATACACGCTTGGGGTAGGCGTCTACGCCGTACTGTGCTTCAATTTCAGCAACGGCACCAGCGTGTCGCACCAAAGGTACGCCGGCCGCGTCTGCTGCACATTGGCGAGTGAAGTCGTCCGGTGTAGCCCCAATGCCGCCAAAACTGAATACGATATCGCCGCGCTCCATGCTGGCTTTGAGCGAAGCGGTAATCTGCTCAGGAATATCGCCCAGAAAGTTTGCCCAGTCTAATTGCAGACCACGACTCTTTAAGGCCTCAATGACAAACTTTAAATGCGCATCCTGTCGCTTGCCGGAGAGGATTTCATCGCCGATGATGAATATGCCAATGGATTGTTGTCTAGTTTTCATGATTTTCGATCGGTTTTATTAGGTGCTTAGTGAGCACTTTCCCAACTACTTCCTACCCCAACTTCAGCCAGTAAGGGCACATCCAGTTTTGCTACGTTTTGCATGAGTAGCGGTAAATGTTGCGCGACTAGTTCCAATTCGGTTTCAGGCACTTCCAGTACCAGTTCATCATGCACCTGCATGATGAGTTTACTCTGCAATTTCTCTGTTCTCAGCCAGTTGTCCACCGCAATCATAGCGAGTTTAATCAAATCAGCCGCAGTCCCTTGCATCGGCGCGTTGATCGCTGCACGTTCGGCACCAGCCCTTCTTTGACTGTTAGCGCTATTGATTTCTGGCACCCACAGCCTGCGACCAAAGTAGGTTTCAACATAACCTTTTTGTTTGGCGGTCTCGCGGGTGTCATTCATGTACTGCCTGACGCTTGGGTAGCGTGCAAAGTAGCGTTCAATGTAGCTTTGCGCTGCACTGCGCTCAATGCTCAGGTTTTGTGCGAGTCCGAAAGCGCTCATGCCATAAATGAGGCCAAAGTTGATGACTTTGGCATAACGTCGCTGTTCGTTATCCACGGCATCGCAATCTACGCCAAAAATTTCCGCAGCCGTCGCGCGGTGAATGTCCTCATGATTGGCAAATGCGTTAAGCATGCCTGCATCCTGCGATAAATGCGCCATAATGCGTAACTCGATTTGTGAGTAGTCGGCGGAGACAATTTTACTGCCAGCTGGAGCGATGAATGCCTCGCGAATGCGGCGACCTTCTTGCGTTCTCACGGGGATGTTTTGCAGATTGGGGTCCGAACTTGCCAGTCTACCAGTGATGGCCACGGCTTGATTGTAGCTGGTGTGCACGCGCCCAGTTGCTGGGTTGATCATGCGCGGCAGTTTGTCGGTGTAGGTGGATTTTAATTTGGCGAGTCCACGGTACTCCAAAAGCACTTTAGGTAAGGGATAATCAAGCGCAAGTTCTTGCAGTACGTCTTCATCAGTAGAGGGGGTGCCGCTCGGTGTTTTTTTCAGGGGTTTAATGCCCAGTTTGCCGAATAGAATCTCCTGCAACTGTTTAGGCGAGGCTAGATTAAAAGGCTGCCCCGCAAGTGCGTAGGCCTGATTTTCCAGCGCAACTAACTTTAGGCCGATTTCATTACTTTGGGCGTTGAGCATGTTGGCATCTATCAATACGCCGTTGCGTTCTATCCTGAAGAGGATGCTGGAAGTTGGCATTTCAATTTGATGGTAGATGAACTCTAGTTTAGGGTCGCTAGATACCTGAGGATACATGGCTTGATGGAGTTGCAGTGTGATGTCGGCATCTTCTGCGGCATATTCAGCAGCGGACTCTACGGTGACTTGGTTAAACCCAACCTGTTTAGCCCCTTTGCCAGCGACGTCTTCATAGTGAATGGTTTCGATGCCCAAATGGCGTTCACTGAGTGCATCCATGCCATGGGTCTGATGTGATTCAAACACGTAGGATTGCAATAATGTATCGTGAGCGATGCCGTTTAATTGAATGCCGTGATTCGCCAGCACATGCTGATCGTACTTGAGATTTTGTCCCACTTTCTTGATGGATGAACTTTCAAGAATGGGTTTTATTCTGGCCAAGGAGCCAGCAAGATCAAGCTGCACAGGTGCGTCAAAGTAATCATGTTTTAGCGGCAAATAGGCTGCGCTACCTGCTTCTACGCTGAAAGACATACCGACAATCTTGGCCAGCATTGGGTCAAGTGAAGTGGTCTCAGTGTCAAAGCACAGCAGTTTTGCGGAACTGAGTTTAGTTAGCCAAGCATTGAGTTGTTCATTCGTAAGTATGGTTTCGTAATTGCGTGCCGTGTTGGGCGTGTATTGCGGTGCTGCAAACATGTCTGCGGTCTGGGCTGATTGAGGCGCTGCTTGTGAGCGTGATGAGGTCGCTACACCCTCTGGCATGTTGTCCAATTCTCGACGCCAGCTTTTGAAATCAAAGCGCTCGAATAGCGCGGCCAGCTTGGCTTTGTCTGGGGGGGTGGCGGCCAGTTCGCTCAGACGCTCCCGTATGCCAATGTCGCAACGTATCGTAATCAACTCGCGTGCGGTGGGCAGCCAAGGCAGGGCTTTGCGCAAATTCTCGCCTACAACGCCTTTGATTTCATCGGCATGGGCGATGATGTTGTCTAATGAGCCATATTGTTGTAGCCATTTTACAGCCGTTTTTGGACCGACTTTTTCAACACCTGGAACATTGTCAGAAGTGTCACCGATTAAGATCAGATAGTCCACCATCAGGCTCGGAGGTATGCCAAATTTGTTTTCTACACCGGCGACATCCAGGATCTCATCCGTTCTTCTAAAGGCATCACGCATGGTGTTGACTACCGTGACATGCTGATTGACCAGTTGAGAGATGTCTTTATCGCCGGTTGAGATAATGACCTTAACGCCTTCACGTTCAGCTTGTTTGGCAAGCGCTCCGATCACATCGTCTGCCTCAACCCCTGGCTCTACAATCAGCGGCCAGCCCATGGCGCAAATTGCCTCATGTAAAGGTCCGATCTGTGCACGTAAATCATCAGGCATCGCAGAGCGGTTGGCCTTGTATTCCGGGTAGATGTCATCTCTAAAGGTTTTGCCTTTAGCATCGAACACACAAGCGCTATAATCAGCAGGGTAGTCTTTGTGCAATCGTCGTAACATGTTGAGAACACCTTGGATTGCTCCGGTGGGTTCGTTTAAGTGATTTCTTAAATCAGGCATGGCGTGAAACGCACGATAGAGGTAGGATGAGCCGTCTACTAATAACAATGTTTTCATATACTAGGGATGCCTAAATTATGACTATCAACAGAAAAAGTCCGAGAATCGTCGATCCAGATGTACAAGTGGTACGCCATGTCAGTGATGAGGCCTGGCGTGCATTTGAGATTATGTCAGAATTTGTGGGGGCAACGGAGCGTTTGAAGGAAATTACGCCGGCTGTTTCTATTTTTGGTAGCGCACGGATTTCGCCGTCAAGTCCTTATTATCAACTGACGGTTGATATTGCACGACGTTTATCTGATGCTGGATTTTCGGTGATTTCTGGGGGAGGTCCTGGCATCATGGAGGCCGCCAATAAGGGGGCGTTTGAGGGAAAGTCGCCCAGCATCGGTTTAAATATCGAGCTTCCCCATGAGCAGGTCGCAAACTCGTATCAGGATGTGAGTCAGAATTTCAAACATTTCTTCATGCGTAAAGTGATGTTTGTCAAATATGCGAATGCTTATGTGGTCATGCCTGGGGGCTTCGGTACATTGGACGAATTGATGGAGGCGGTGACCTTGGTGCAGACTGGCAAGACATTGAAGATTCCCATTATCTTGGTGTGTGAACCATTTTGGCGCGGCTTGATGCAGTGGATCAAGACCACCTTGGTAGATGAACAGATGATTTCTCTGGAAGATATTGATCTGATCCAAATGATTGATGAGCCTGCGCAGATTGTAGAGGCGATCTTCAAGCATTACGAAACACGCGGCTTCAAGCTTTCCCAAGACGAGCAGCGCGTACAGCTTTATTTGTAGTGATTTATGGTGCGAGTGGTATAGAGTGACTCGTATTTTGGTAGAATGACGCTGAAGTAATCACTTAATTGTAGAGGTGGGTGCAGGGTTATGCAGATGAATCATAAGAAGGGCAGTTTGAAAGAGTGGGCGGTATTGTTGGCGATGCTGTCATTGCCTTTGATGACGGTTGCCGTAGAAAAATCGCCTCCAGCAGACCTACAGCCTTTAGAAGAAATTCCACCGCCGACCATCAGTAATGATGACAATCCGGATGAGCCACAAATTACGATTGTGAAGAAAAAAGGCGAGACGATTGAGGAGTATCGCATCAATGGTCAGCTCTATATGATGAAGATTACGCCGGATCATGGTGTGCCTTACTACTTGCACAAAGAAGACCAAGATGGCGGCTGGGTGAATAGTGGTCCTAATCCACCTTTGGGTATCCCTAAGTGGACCGTATTCACGTTTTGATACAGGGCCCCTCTATCAATACATTTTTTGCGAGCAACCGCTTCGCTGATTGCCTGCTAAAGCCACTTGATCGCATGATTGCGTTGCGCGGTTTTTTGGCTAAGGCCGCCGCTATGTGGCTTAACATCGCTACGCGAGTTAGCCTACGCCGAAACACTGCGTTGGTTTTCTCAGTTTTGCGTGTAGTGAAGTTTGCGCAACGTACCTAAGATTAAGTTTTTAAACTCGCAAGCCGATTTATGTCCGTATTCACCACCGTTACCTCTCAACAGTTGCAAATTTGGTTGCAAGATTATGCCATCGGCGCGCTCATCGAATTAAAGGGCATTGCCTCAGGAATCACCAATACCAATTATTTTGTCACCACAGCATCGGGAAGATATGTACTCACGTTATTTGAGCACAATTCGATGGATGAATTACCCTATTTTATCGATTTGATGAGTCATCTCGCGGCGCACGGTGTGCCATGTCCTAAACCAATTGCAGACCGTTATGGTCAGAGTTTGCATATGTTGAATGGTAAGCCGGCCGTGCTGATTAGCTGTTTAAGCGGGCGAGATATTGAGACTCCCACGGAGTCTCAATGTGCGGAGGTGGGGGCGGTGCTTGCGCGGATGCATCTGGTCGGGCAGTCCTTCAAGCCTCAGACGCAGGGGATGGCTCAGCGTAACCCTAGAGACTCCCAATGGCGTAAGCAGACCGCACAAAAAGTGATGCCACATCTGGATGTTGAAGAGCATTGCATGTTGCAGGCTGCCCTGGAGTTTCAGGAGGGCTTGGATCTCAGCGCCTTGCCATGCGGTGTGATTCATGCGGATTTATTCCGTGATAATGTGCTGTTTGATGGTGAGCAGGTCGGCGGGCTGATTGATTTTTATTACGCCTGTGAAGGTGCATTCGCTTATGATTTGGCTATCACAGTGAACGATTGGTGCATTGAGGCAGATGGCAGTTTTGATGAGGCCAGATTGCGTGCGTTGCTACAGGCTTATCAGGCGGTCAGACCCCTTGATCAGTCAGAGCGTGATGCCTGGAACAGTCTGTTGCGCATCGCGGCGCTCAGATTCTGGCTATCTCGTCTCTACGACAATATATTCCCGCAGGAAGGCGAGCTGACGCACGCAAAGGATCCGGATCATTTTAAGTGCATCCTGCAAAGACGCACTGAGCAACAAAGGAGCCTGACGGATGTCTAGTTTTTCATCCAGCCTACAGTGGGGCACTAAGTGGACGCGAGAGTGTCTGCGCCTGTTTAAATTAGCCCCAGGTCCTGCCATGCTGGTGGCACTGGCTTATGTCATGCTGTTCATCCTGTCGCCGGCAATGCCCAATATGGCATGGCTTTCAGTGCTGACCGTGGTGGTTTGGCCAGTATTCATGGTCATGGCCGTTGGGTTTTATCGCAACCTGGATACAGGGCAGGTGCAGTCAGTGTCCGCCATGTTCAGAAGCTTGCAGCCTGTTGTGCCGAGTCTGTTCAGATTGGGTTTTTTGGTATTGCTCTATATCTGGATGATGCGCTTCTTGCTTAGTGCAGATATCGAGCGCTTGCCAATCATAGACCCAGCCGTGGGACTGACAGAGGCGCAAGCGCAACGGATGCTGGATACCATCATGCCGTTACTCATCAAGTCTAGTTTGTTGTTGCTTCCCGTGTTGATGGCGACTTGGTTCTCGCCGATGCTGTTGGCTTATCGACAATATAAGCTTTTTCCTGCTATTAAGCACAGCGTCTTGAGTGCTCTAAAGTACATGTTGCCGCTCAGTGTGACTTGGCTGTTGTTGACAGCGGGGATCGCGATGGCAACAGTGCTGGCGGGCGTGGTGATCGGTCTGCTTACGGGTAAATTAGCCGCGCTGCTGCTGCCCATGGTCGTGCTGTCTTTCTTTCTGCTGGCGACAACGCTCATGATGGCGTTTCAGTATATAACTTATCGCGACATTTTCCGCTAGAGCTCTCATTCCAATACCAGAGAGAAACGAGAGCTAGGCGCACCGACGCAGACAGTACTGCAGTACGGCAAGGAGGGGCAACAACGTTTCGTTTCTCTCTGGTATTGGATCAGGCGTCAGGCTTGCGTAGCAGCTAGATTTTTTCTAATTTTGCAAATTCCAACGCCAGCCACTTTAGACCTTCACGACTAAAGTTGACCTGTACTCGCATGTCGTTAGCATTGCCTTCATAGCTGACCACCACCCCGTTGCCAAATTTGGCATGAGCCACTTGCTGACCAATTTTCCATGGCATGGCATTTTTATGAGCGCTACTTGGGGTGCCCATCACGGTGGGTAGGGCATGATAATCCCGGTCTGTGCCAGCCTTGAAGACTGGCTTGCTGTTCAAATGTTTGACCAGCTCATCTGGAATCTCATCCAGAAAACGTGAGGCGATGCCATAGCGCACCTGACCGTGCAACATACGGCTCTGGGCATGGCTCAAATATAAGCGTTGTCTGGCACGGGTTACAGCAACATACATCAAGCGGCGTTCCTCTTCCAGACCATTGGCTTCATAGCCACTTTGCTCATGCGGGAACAACCCCTCTTCCAATCCGCTGATGAACACCGTCTTGAACTCAAGCCCTTTGGAAGCGTGTACCGTCATCAACTGCAAGGCTTCACGCCCGACATCGGCTTGATGTTCGCCAGCTTCCAAGCTGGCATGACTTAAAAATTGCGTGAGCAGATCCTGCTCGGTATCACCGTCAACGTTATGGTGATTGCCAAAATCCTGCTGAGTGAATGCTACTGTAGCGGTGACTAGCTCATCTAAGTTGGCAATACGGTCCTCGCCTTCTTTTTCATTTTGATAGTGTGTTTTTAGACCTGACAGTGTGGTGGCAAGCTCGGCCATCTCAGCCAAAGTAATGCCGTAGGCTTCATTCACCATTTGGCGGATGAGTGCAACAAAGCCTTCAATGCCCTTGCCGCCAATACGACCATTTCCCACTTTATTGATAGCGGCCTGCCACAGGCTGCAATTATGCTCACGTGCGGACTCTTGCAGTTGTTCCAGACTGCGTGCGCCGATGCCGCGTGCGGGGAAGTTGATGACGCGTAGTAGCGCAGTGTCATCGTTGGCATTCGCGATCAGACGCATGTAGGCGAGCGCATGCTTGATTTCGGCACGTTCGAAGAAGCGCAGACCGCCATACACACGGTAAGGCAAATTCGCGGAAAATAAAGCATGCTCCAAAATACGCGATTGCGCATTCGAGCGATACAGCAGGGCAATCTCCCCTAGTTCCATGCCTTCGGCGTGCAGCATCTTAATCTCATCGACAATGAACTGTGCTTCGTCGTTGTCGTGGGGCGCATCGTATACACGTACTGGCTCACCCGCGCCAGCCGATGTCCAGAGCTCTTTGCCTAGACGATTTTTATTATGCGAGATGATGGCATTGGCAGCGTTAAGGATATTGCTGTGCGAGCGGTAGTTTTCCTCCAGTTTGACGATATTTTTAACGTTGAAGTCTTTCTCGAAATCGCGCATGTTGCCTACCCGCGCGCCACGGAAGGCGTAAATCGACTGATCGTCATCCCCCACTGCAAACATACAGTTATCTTTTCCCGCCAATAACTTTAGCCATTGGTACTGTAAACGGTTGGTATCCTGAAACTCATCAACCAAGACGTATTTGAAGCGACTTTGATAATGGTGGCGAATGTGTGCATCGCGTTCCAGTAACTCATAGCAGCGCAATAGGAGTTCAGCAAAGTCAGCCACACCGTCACGCTGACACTGCTTATCGTATTCTTCGAATATCTCGCGTAACTTCTGTGAGTGCGGGTCATAGGCATCGACAGCATGGGCGCGCAAACCTTCATCCTTGCAACCGTTGATGAAGTTCTGCACTTGCTTAGGCGGAAACTTTTCATCATCTACATTGAGTTGTTTCATCAGCCGCTTAATCAGGGAGAGTTGATCGGCAATATCCAAAATCTGGAAACTGGCCGGCAAGCCCGCCTCGCGGTGATGGGCGCGCAGTAGGCGATTGCAAAGACCGTGGAACGTGCCTACCCACATGCCGCGCGTATTGATGGGCATGAGCGCAGTGATGCGCGCCAGCATTTCCTTAGCTGCTTTATTCGTGAAAGTGACCGCTAACAAACCAGTGGGAGAAGTCTGCTCAGTCTGGATCAGCCATGCGATGCGTGCCGTGAGTACGCGCGTTTTACCGCTACCAGCGCCCGCAAGGATCAGCGCTGACTGTTGAGGTAGCGTTACCGCTTCCAACTGTTTGTTGTTGAGTCCGGATAAAAGAGGCGCAAGAGATGAGGGGGCGTGGTGACTGTTCATGGATGGCATTTTAGCATGTCTGTATGGGTGGGATCAGATACAAACTGTTACAAAAAAATGAGAACCAAAATTCAATAACATCGGTCGGAAGTAGCATGATAGCCGGAATGACTTCTAGCTACCTTTCCGCTTCTTTCCTCCCTGAGCGGAAGCCTTACCAAATAAGGCACGTGCCCCGACTCTTATCCCCTTGGGTCGGGGCTTTTTCTAGATTGTAGCCATTTCCTCTGCGCATGAGCGGCTTGGGTTGTGAGCTGGGATCCAGCATCCAGTGAGGATTTTGATGCCAAGAAGAACAAGCAATACTTTGATTTTAATCAGCATGAAGACTCCGTTGCGTGTGAGAACTCCCTACATCGATGGTGTAGGGAGCGCTCATTATGGAAGCTCTTGTGGCGCTAGGCAAGCCGGACTTTTTGGTGCAGCCACAATCGCCCTGATGTCGTCAGCATAACGGAGGTGATGCGTCTGTATTACAATGCCCAATTGATCGGCGTTTTTCCGTGTTGCGATAGGTAATGATTGATACTGGAAAACTGATGGTTCCCGAAAAATCCTCGGTGTGCAGACAGTGGTGACGGGTGCACAGATTTCAGCACTAGGTGACGTTGGATATCGATCATGCTGCCTTTTTTCTGGGCATAGCTTCCCCATAGCACAAATACCAGGCCATCATGGTGCTTGTTCAATGCGGAGATGGCTGCATCGGTAAATTGTTCCCAGCCCTTGTTCTGGTGTGAGCCCGCCTTGGCCTGCTCAACGGTCAGCGTGGCATTGAGCAACAAAATGCCTTGATCTGCCCACGGGGTTAGGTCGCCATTCCGGCTCATTTGAATGTTTAAATCTGCTGAGATCTCTTTGAAAATATTTTGTAATGATGGCGGTAAATCCACGCCTTGTGGCACGGAGAAGCTCAATCCATGCGCTTGAGGTTGCCCTTTTTCCTGTCCGTGGTAGGGGTCTTGACCAATAATCACTACCCGCACCTGATCAAAGGGGGTGTGGTTAAACGCATTAAAAATCAGTGGGCTAGGTGGATAAATCACTTTGCCGTCGGCTTTTTCCTGTTTCAAAAATCCCTTGAGATTTTGCATGTAAGGTTTTTTAAACTCATCACCAATCACAGCTTGCCAGGATGGGTGGAGTTGGCCGTTTTTTTGGGGAGATAGGTCAGGCATAATAATGCTTTCTTGGATTATCAGGCGGGATTTTACTCAATTGCCAAAAAATCACCTACGAGCGCTATAAACGCTTGTGGTTGCTCGGCATGCACCCAGTGATGAGTGGCTAGGCTGACGAATTGCGCGTTGGTGAAGTGAGTTTTGATGTGATCAATGTCTGTAGATCGCACGTAATCGCTACGCTCCCCGTGGATAAATAGGCTCGGTTTTTCATAAAGTACATTTTCACACACAGCTTGCAGTAGATGAGGGTAGTTGTGCTTGAGTGCGGCTAGGTTAATGCGCCAGGCGAGCTTGTTTTCCGCCTTAATTAAATTCATGAGTAGAAATTGACGCACCATTGTGTGGGGAATCTTGTCAGTCAACGCTTTATCGACGTCACTGCGGCTTTGCAAGGTATTAAGGTCAACTGCTATCATCGCATCCATCATATGCGTATAGGCATCGGGATAAGCCCGCATCGCCATGTCCACCACAATCAATTTTTCAATGCGCTCAGGGTGATGGGTGGCGAACTGCATTGCTACTTTGCCGCCCAGTGAATGCCCCAGTAAATGAATGCGCCCCAAGCCGAGGTCTTCGCATAACTCAAGCAGGTCGTCGGCCATATCAGTATAGGTTTGTGACGCGCTATGTGGTGATTTCCCGTGATTGCGTAAGTCCACACTAATCACTTGGTAATGTTGGGCAAAATGCTTGGCAACCGTGTTCCAGTTGTCGCTGGAGCCAAATAGCCCATGCAACAAAATTAGTGGCTGGTTTTGGCCTGTGATTTGGTAATGTAGTTGCATATTGGGATTATAGAAGTGCCCATGAAAGGCTCTCTCGCATCGAGCGTAAGATACGCCGTTGATGATGGAGTTGGGAGTGATTGTTTTATCTATCACCCCCGAGCCTAGTAGGTTTACTCGATGGCTAATAATTCCACTTCAAAAATCAACGTGGCGTCTGGACCAATTGCGCCACCACTGCCGTTTGCACCATAGGCCAAGTTTGATGGAATGGTGAGTTCAAACTTACTGCCCACGCTCATTAACTGTAACCCTTCAATCCAACCGGCAATTACACCGGTCACGGGGAAAACGATAGGCTCGCCACGGTCGTAAGAGCTGTCAAATACCGTCCCGTCAATCAGTGTGCCATGGTAGTGAACTTTTACGCGGTCGCCTCTGCTTGGTTTCTCGCCGTCACCCGTGACGAGTGATTTATATTGCAGGCCGCTTTCGGTGGTGGTGACGCCTTCTTTTTTAGCGTTTTCAGCCAAATAAGCCGCGCCCTCAGCCTGATTTCTTGAGGACTGCGCAGCATGCGCCGCCATTTGTCTTGCTTGGCTCTCTTTTTGCACTTGTTCAACGGTGCTTCTTCTTTCTGCATCGGTCAAGCGTGATGAGTTGCCTGCCATCACATCGCTCACTGCCAGCGCGACGGCGGCAGCATCAAGCTCCAGTGCATCATTTTTAAGTTGATGCGCCATGTTTTCACCAACGATATAGCTTAAACGTTGGGTTAAGGTGTCTAATGAGGTTGTCATTGAATGATTTTCTTTCGTTGTGATAGAGGTAAAAAACCTCGCCGAAGCGAGGTTCTATTTTTAGGGCATTTCAGCAAAGTGCAATCTGACTTCAGTTCGAAGGTGATGCTAGGCGGTGAAATAATTTACGACGCAGACAGTACATTTAAGTACGGCAAGGAGTAAATGATGAAACCAACAACGCATCACCGATGAAATGAAGAGCAGATTTACATCATTCCGCCCATGCCACCCATCCCGCCACCCATATCTGGCATTGCAGGCGCATCTTCTTTCGGCAATTCAGCCACCATGCAGTCTGTAGTCAGCATCAAGCCAGCCACTGAAGCTGCATGTTGCAATGCAGAGCGAGTCACTTTGGTTGGATCCAACACACCCATTTCAACCATGTCGCCATAGGTTTCATTGGCCGCGTTGTAGCCATAGTTGCCTGAACCTTGTTCAACTTGGTTGACCACTACTGAAGGCTCAACACCAGCGTTAGCAACGATTTGGCGCAATGGTTCTTCAATTGCGCGCAATACGATTTTTACGCCTGCGTCTTGGTCGTGGTTGTCGCCTTTCACTTTAGAGATTGCAGCGCGTGCACGAATCAATGCCACGCCGCCGCCAGCCACGATACCTTCTTCAACCGCTGCACGTGTTGCGTGCAATGCATCTTCAACGCGCGCTTTTTTCTCTTTCATTTCGATTTCAGTCGTTGCGCCCACCTTAATCACAGCAACACCGCCCGCTAATTTAGCCACGCGTTCTTGCAGTTTTTCACGGTCGTAGTCGCTGGTCGCTTCTTCGATTTGTGTTTTGATTTGGGTGATACGGCCTTTGATGACTTCTTCTGAACCGTGGCCATCGATGATGATGGTATTTTCCTTGCCCACTTCGATACGTTTAGCTTGACCCAATTGATCCAGCGTCACGCCTTCCAGTTTTAGGCCCACCTCTTCAGCGATCACAGTGCCGCCAGTCAATATGGCGATGTCTTCCAACATGGCTTTACGGCGGTCACCGAAGCCTGGTGCTTTAACTGCGACTGTTTTCAGAATGCCGCGGATGTTGTTCACCACCAATGTTGCCAATGCTTCGCCGTCAACGTCTTCAGCGATGATCAACAATGGACGACCAGCCTTCGCCACTTGCTCCAAGGTTGGTAACAAGTCACGGATGTTGGAGATTTTTTTGTCATGCAACAACACGAATGGATTGTCCATCAAAGCGATTTGACGCTCTTGGTTATTGATGAAGTAAGGTGACAAATAGCCACGATCAAACTGCATGCCTTCCACTACGTCTAGTTCGTTGCTCAAGCCTGAGCCGTCTTCAACTGTGATCACGCCTTCTTTACCTACTTTGTCCATCGCGTCAGCAATGATTTGGCCGATAGATGAATCAGAGTTAGCTGAGATAGAACCTACCTGAGCGATTTCTTTGCTGGTGGCGCATGGTTTTGATTGTGCTTTCAAATCCACAATAGCAGCTTCAACCGCTTTGTCGATACCGCGTTTCAAATCCATAGGGTTCATGCCAGCCGCCACTGATTTCATGCCTTCGCGGATGATGGCTTGTGCCAATACGGTCGCAGTCGTTGTGCCGTCGCCAGCAATGTCAGAAGTTTTTGAGGCTACTTCTTTCACCATTTGCGCGCCCATGTTCTCGAACTTGTCTTTGAGTTCGATTTCTTTTGCCACTGAAACGCCGTCTTTCGTGATTGTTGGGGCGCCGAATGAGCGCTCCAACACCACGTTACGGCCTTTAGGACCCAATGTGACCTTCACTGCGTTAGCGAGTACATTCACGCCAGCTACCATTTTGTGGCGTACTTCGTCGCCAAATCGAACATCTTTTGCTGCCATTTTAAATCTCCTGTTGTGGCAAAACATTTCGCTCTAAATTAAGGGGGTGCATCAACGCTTAAAAATCCTCATCTACTTTTTGTAAATGCCGATTTTTGCGCCTTGCTACGCCTACTTATTTATTCACTCGGATGCCTTGCTAAATTAAATTAAAACTAAAAACTCTAAACTGTTAAATCATCGTACTTGGGGTAGCGAGAGGCGGCGATACTAGGCACGAGAAACGCAGTAGCGCAAACTCGCAGATCGCCAAATTACTCGACGATTGCCATAATGTCTTCTTCGCGCATGACCAATAATTCTTCGCCGTCCACCTTAACGGTTTGACCTGCGTATTTGCCGAACAAAACTTTGTCGCCAACTTTGACATCCAGCGCAATCACTTTGCCGCTTTCATCGCGTTTGCCTGAACCAACGGCTTGAATCACGCCTTGATCTGGTTTTTCTGTGGCAGAATCTGGAATCACGATGCCAGATGCGGTTGTACGCTCTTCAGCTGAGCGTTTAACAATCACGCGATCATGTAAAGGACGAATTTTCATACGGGTTCTCCTGATAAGTCTATAAAATGTAATACAAAAAACTGGGTTGCATGGGCAATGCGGGATTTTAGCACTCACACGCCTTGATTGCTAATTTGGGGCGGTAAATTCGATTTCAAGGGCTTGTTTGAAAAAATCAATCAATGAGGGATTGTCGTGGAATATGAACAGTTAGGTAATTCAGCACTGAATGTGTCTAAAATCTGCCTAGGCACCATGACCTATGGCGATCAGAATACCGAGCAGGAAGCGCATATGCAGCTGGACTATGCCATTGCCCATGGCGTCAATTTTATCGATACCGCGGAGATGTATCCTGTGCCACCCAAGGCCGAGACGTACACCCGTACCGAAAGCATAGTGGGTTCCTGGCTGAAAAAACAGCCTCGCGATAGCATCATCTTGGGGACAAAGGCGGCGGGACCTCGCCGCGCCATGCATTGGATACGCGGCGGACCGTCCTCTCTGGATCGCGCTAATATCCGTGCGGCGATTGAGGGATCATTGCAGAGGCTAAAAACCGACTATATCGATTTGTATCAACTACACTGGCCGGAGCGTAACGTGCCGATGTTCGGCCAGTATCAGTTTGACCCAAGCCAGGAGCTGAACGATCAAGGTCAGCAGCGTGAATGGGTGAGTATTCACAATCAGCTTGAAACGCTGGCCGAGCTGATTGACGAAGGTAAGGTTCGCTATGTCGGTTTATCAAATGAGCAGCCGTGGGGCGTGATGGAGTTTGTGCGCATCGCCAGAGAATACAATCTACCGCATATCGCCAGCGTGCAAAACTGTTACAACCTGATCAACCGTGGCATGGAGTTTGGCATGACGGAAGTGCTGTGTCGCGAGAAGGTAGCTTTGCTGGCTTATTCGCCGCTGGCGTTCGGACATTTGACCGGAAAGTATATTGAGGATCCTGCAACAAAAGGGCGGGTGACCCTGTTTCTGGGGTATGCGCAGCGCTACAAAAAGCCGGGGGTTGTCCCCGCCGCAGCGGCCTATGCCAAGCTTGCCAGATCGTACGGACTGACCCCAACACAGTTGGCACTGAGTTTTGTCTATCACCGCTGGTTTGTCAGCAGCACCCTGATTGGAGCTACCAGCATGCAACAGTTGGCAGAGAATATCGGTGCGTGGCAAGTGACGTTGCCAGCAGAACTATTGCAGGCAATTGAGCAGCTACATTTGACCATGATGAACCCTGCGCCTTGAGTGAAGATAAAGAGCGTTCCCATCAGTTAAAATTCCATCGTGATGTTGCATTGCTCATAAAGAACAATTCCTTTAAACCTTTATTTGTACCCCCTTATTTAGCCACAGCTAAAAGTAGGATTTAATATAATCAAAAATTCTACTTTTAAATGGTCTGGAATTTTTGGATAGGGTCGCATTGGTGCGATGAAACTGAAATAGGAGTAGTGAAGAAAGCCTAGCGTTAAGTTATGGGCGCTTTGTGTGGAAGTGCACAGGCTGAGGTTGCGCCATGTGTAATACCGGCTTGCGTATCTTGCCCATCACGTGCATTTCACACGGTTTGCAGTCAAACTTCAAGGTAAATCGGTCATTGCCGTTAATTAGGGTCATCGGTTCAGCGGTGACCGTGCCTTGCACGCCAATCACGCCTTTGGCTTCTTTCGGGCATAGGCCATGACTGAAGCGCAGGCAGTGCTTGGTGATCATCAGTGGCACTTCATCTAGTTCCTGATTGGCTTCATAGGCGGCGGCAATGATTTTTACGCCGTGTTTCTGGTAAAAGGCGTGCGCCTTCTGGTTGTAGACGTTGGCGAGATAGCTCAGGTTGTCTTCGGGATAGACGGCAGGCGGTTCAGCGGGCTGCCTGCGGGCTGGTCGCTGGTAGCCTAAATTGCGCGCTTGCTGTAATTGCTCAATGGCATCACGCCTCAGACTATTGATGATAGAAGCGGGTACGAACCACATTTGCGCAGTTCTCAGCTCGATTGCTCCAGCCACAAAGTCCGTGCTGCCTAATTTGTTCAGGTTCTCACGCAGGCTGTTTTCTGCTTTTTCATGGTTCTGCGCGGTTTGTTTTTCTGCCTCACATGCGGCGGTTGAGCTAAAGCCGTTTTCATCTGTCACAGTGAGTGCAAAGCCATTGGGTGTTTCATAAAACGTCATGTTGATGGCTATTTTGCGTTGAGCGGAATTCTTTTCCAGCAGGCGCATAAAGGCATGGTCACGGTTGCGATAAACCATCATGTTTCTAGTAATGCCGTTTGGCATTTCATTGGGATATAAACGTCTGCCTTCAACCGTATTGACGCGCAGCCCGACCAGTTCTTTATGCACATCAAAAAAACATACGCCATCGCCGTTATGTAGCTCAATATTGGTTTCAATCTCGATGTAATCTTTGCCTACCTTGCTGACTTTGCCTAATTCCTCGCCTGAGAATTTGGGCGTATCAAAAGCGCCAATATCAGCTTTGCGGCCATTTACAAAATAGTCAGTCGCGCTACGGTTAAAGGTCTTCTCTGGCTGTGGTGTAAATGTGTAAGTGCAATGACCAGAAGAGGATTTCGCCAGTTCAGGCTGATCATGCAAGATTTCATCCAGCAACTGCCTATAGTGCGCGGTAGCATTTTTCACATAGGGCAGATCTTTGTATCGCCCTTCGATCTTGAATGAGCTGATCCCCGCATCAATTAAGGCGCGCAGATTGGCGCTTTGGTCGTTATCCTTCATGGATAGAAAGTGTTTATCCTTGCCGATGATGCGACCTTTCTGGTCTTCCAGTGCGAAAGGTAAACGGCATTCCTGTGAGCACTCTCCGCGATTGGCACTGCGTCCGGTGTGCGCATGGCTGATAAAACACTGTCCGCTAAAGGCGACGCACAGCGCGCCATGAATAAAGAATTCAAGGTTGCAGCTAGTGGCGTCGGCGATTTTCTTCACCGTGTTCAAATCCAGCTCGCGTGCCAGCACAATCTGGGAAAAGCCAACCTGATCCAAAAACGCTGCTTTTTCAACAGTGCGAATGTCGGTTTGCGTGCTGGCATGCAGTTGAATAGGTGGCAGATCCACCTCCAGCAAGCCCATGTCCTGCACAATGAGCGCATCCGCGCCAGCATCGTAAAGCTGGAAAACCAGTTCGCGTGCGCCTTCTAATTCATTATCGTGAAAGATGGTATTGAGCGCGACGAACACTTCGGCATGGTAGCGATGTGCATGTTTCACTAAGCGTTTAATATCGGCCACCGTGTTGGGCGCCTTGGCACGGGCACCAAAGGCCGGACCGCCAATGTACACTGCATCTGCACCGTGATTGATGGCTTCGATGCCAAAATCCGCATTTCTGGCTGGGGCGAGTAGTTCAAGGTGGCGGCGAGTCTTTTGCATGGGAGCAGCAAGTATTTTAATGAGGTTGAATTTTAGACTAAACAAGGGGTTATGACGACATTTGATTTATATGAGCACCAAAAACATCGTACAATTTGCACATGAGTAATCAAGACCTTTTACATCGTTCTCTAGTGTCAGTCTGGCACCCCTGCACACAGATGAAGCAACATGAGACTTTCCCCCTAGTGCCAATACATCGAGGTGATGGCGCATGGCTTTATGATGCGGATGGCAAGCGCTATCTGGATGCGGTGAGCTCGTGGTGGGTCAATCTGTTCGGCCACAATAACCCGCGTATCAAAGAAGCGATCAAACAGCAACTGGATACGCTGGAACACGTGATGCTGGCCGGGTTCACCCATGAACCTGTGGTGGCATTATCTGAAAAGCTGGCTAAATTAACGGGGCTTGGACATGCGTTTTATGGCAGCGATGGCGCCAGTGCGACTGAGATTGCCTTAAAAATGAGTTTTCATTATTGGCGTAATCGCGGACAGTCGTCAAAAGCTAAATTTATCAGCCTGCAAAACAGTTATCATGGTGAAACTCTGGGCGCGCTGGGGGTAACAGATGTGGCGATTTTTAAAGATACTTATGCGCCGCTGTTGATGCAGTCTGCACAAATGCCTAGCCCAGATTTCAGGCTGGCGGAGGCGGGTGAAAGTGCGGAAGATTTTGCGCTGCGCTGTGCCAATGCCTTAGAAAACTATGTGGTAGCACATCATCATGAATTGGCCGCGTTCATTATTGAGCCGCTGGTGCAATGTGCGGCAGGCATGGCGATGTATCACCCAGTGTACATTGCCAGAGCGCACGAAATCTGCACGCAATACGAAGTACATTTGATTGCCGATGAAATCGCCGTGGGGTTTGGCCGAACTGGCACCATGTTTGCCTGCGAGCAGGCTAGTGTGATGCCGGATTTTATCTGCTTGTCCAAAGGGATTACAGGCGGCTACTTGCCACTGTCTGCGGTACTCACGACAGATGATATTTATCAGTCGTTTTATCATGACCGTACAGCCAAAGGCTTTTTGCACAGTCACAGCTACACCGGAAACCCCTTAGCGTGCAGGGCTGCGTTGGCGACATTGGCAATTTTTGAAAGTGATGCCGTGTTGCAGAGTAATTACCTTAAGAGCACGATGATCGTTGATAGAATGCAAGTGCTCACTGACTTGCCAATCAAGCATTTACGCCATAAAGGCATGATATTCGCATTTGATGTGATCACAGAAGATGCGCACTTCTCCAGGCGCTGTTATCAGCAGGCGATGCAACATGGCCTGTTGTTGCGTCCTATTGGCAATACTGTCTATTTCATGCCTCCGTACACCATCAGCGAGGCTGAATTTGATTTTATGGTGCATCAGACAAGCGATATGGTCAGATTGAGTCTATGAAGCCTATTGTTTTTTTGATTGGTGCCTTATTGATGAGCGCTCGTGCTTGGGCAGAATTGCCCCCGGAAGTCAGCCGTGCATTAAAAATTGCAGAAATTCCCGAGACGAGTGTTGCGGTCTATGTTCAGTCCGTGGGGGATGAGGCTATTGTGCTCAGTCACAATGCGGACCAATCAATGAACCCGGCATCCGTGATGAAGCTGGTGACCACGAACGCCGCGCTGGAGTTGCTCACCCCAGCGTACCGCTGGAAGACGGAGTTATATCGTCATGGCAGTGTTGAGAACGGTGTTTTACAAGGCGATTTGATCATCAAGGGTTACGGGGATCCCAGTTTCAAAACACAAGACTTCACCTGGATGCTGACAAGATTGCAACAAGCGGGCATCAGAAGTGTTCAGGGTGATCTGGTGTTGGATAAAGTATATTTCGAATCGAACATCGATAAACCAGATTTCTTTGACGACGATATATGGCGATCTTATAACGCCATGCCGAGTGCTTTTTTGGTGAACGCACGCAGTACCAGCTTTAGGTTTGAAGTGATTGACAATGTGCCTACCGTTCATCAAGAGTTCGAGTTACCAGAAATCAAAATCATCAACCAACTTAAGCTAGCAGACAATGGGTGTGGCGCTTGGCGTAACCACTTAAAGTACGAGGTGCAGGCAAGTGAGACAGCGGCCATGGTGACCTTTAGCGGCACGCTACCCACCGGATGTGGTGAAAAATATTTGGAACTCAGCCTGTTCAATGATGACAGGTATGCCTATTTCATTTTTAAGAAACTGTGGAAGTCGCTGGACGGTGGTTTCAAAGGACAGCTCAAGGTGGCGGAAACGCCAGATGCTGCGGTTAAGTTGCTTGAACACCATTCAGAATCGCTCGGCTACGTGGTGCGAGACATCAATAAATGGAGCCATAACCTGATGGCAAGGCAACTCTTGCTCACAATCGCCGCAGAACGCATGGGCGCTCCTGCCAGTGTGCAAAAAGGCGATGATGCCATCCGGCAATGGCTGAGAGCTAAGGATCTACGCTTTAACGAATTAGTCGTCGATAACGGCTCAGGTCTGTCTCGCAAGGCGCGCATTAGCGCTGAGCACTTGGGTCAAATGCTAGTAAAAGCGTTTTCGGAAGCTACTATGCCTGAGTTTGTTGCTTCTCTGCCCATACTATCCAAGGATGGGACTGTAATGGGTCGGTTACGCGACACGAAATCGAGTGGTCGAGCGCACTTAAAAACGGGGTCGCTCAATGGCGTGAGTGCAATCGCTGGCTATGTTGTGGACAGCAAGGGGCGGCGTCAAGTGGTGGTAATGTTGGTGAATCATGCAAACGCCGCAGAGAGTAGACCTGCGCAGGATGCTTTGGTCGCATGGGTCGGGGCACAACTCTAGTGTCCCATTGCTGACAAAATCATTGAGTGATTAACTGTGGTTTTTAGGTTTAAAGGTATCATTACATTTTTTTACTGAGTAGTTTTAATTTAATTCTTTGATTGGTCACATTATGAAATTAATCACCACATTATTGGCGGGCATATTTTTCTTAGGATTGAGTGCCTGTCAGGCAGAATCCAGCAAAGCAGATACACAACAAACAATAAAGGAAGCAAAGATTATGACGACAAAAATCACCGAATTACAAAAGATTGATACCCAAATAGGAACAGGTCGCGAGGCGGAACCGGGTTTTAATGTGACTGTACATTACACAGGTTGGCTTTATGACACATCTGCGGAAGGTGGGAAAGGCAAGAAATTTGACAGTAGCTTAGACCGTAAGCAACCGTTCGTGTTTTTTCTAGGTCAAAGCCAAGTGATTCAAGGGTGGGATGAGGGATTTGCTGGGATGAAGGTCGGAGGCAAGCGTACCTTAATCATCCCCTCAGAGATGGGATATGGCGCTCGCGGTGCTGGGGGCGCAATTCCACCGAATGCTGACTTGATTTTTGATGTGGAATTATTAAGCGTTAAATAAACACTCAAGTCCTAGCACCCAGTGTACTTGGATAATAATACAATCGTAAGTTAAGACGAAAGATAAAGAAATGAAAGTAAGCGTAAAGTGGATCGATGGCGTGAGCTTTGTCGGGGAGTCTGGCTCTGGGCATGCAGTGGTTCTGGATGGGGCTCCTGAGAATGGTGGGCGCAATATCGGCATGCGTCCGATGGAGATGCTGCTAATCGGAATGGGGGGGTGCACTTCTTTTGATGTGGTGACCATTCTTAAGAAAGCACGGCAGCCTATTGTGGACTGTGTTGCGGAAATCGATGGCACGCGTGCAGACGAGATTCCCAAGGTGTTCACTAAGATTCATGTGCATTTTGTGGTGACTGGCGATAATTTGAACCCAGTTCAAGTGGAACGCGCTGTGAAGTTATCGGCGGAAAAATACTGTTCGGCTTCAATTATGCTCAGCAAAAGTGCAGAAATTACGCACGATTTCGAAATCAGGCCTGTTACGACAGAAACATCTCTCTAAGCCATACTTAAGCTTAGAGTGCATAAAACCGGAGGCACTTCTGTGCTCCGGTTTTATTTTTGCCTATTGAATTAGGATTCAATAATTTTAACAGTTAATGGTTGTTCATCCTCTAGGATGTTGAGTAATCTGTCCACGTTCGGGTGCTTGCCTGGACAATTCTCTGCATCGGCGGTGTGTTCCGCATAGAGACTCAGACCTTCCACGGCGGCATCTAAGGAAATCTCACCATACATGCGGGCAAGGTGGCTATACACTTTGACCGAGCCTTGGCTGCCAGGTTTGTTCTCAATTATGCCAGCAGGGCTACCATCTTGGTTGTAAAGCTCAATGCGCGTGATACGCGAGGCGTCATTGAGGGTGAGTAATATGTCACTGAATTTTTGCATGCGGGTTACCTCATAAGTGAGTGCTAAATATGGTAAGTGGTAGCGGTCATCACTTTGGACATGTGTTTCATGAGAAATTTTACTGGGGCTGGTAAGTTAGCGGCGCCTAGATGTTTTGCGTCCAGCGCGTGTTTGGCTTCATCGGCTTGCATCTGTTCCAGAATTTTTTTGGTTTTTTGGTCAGATGCTGGCAGTTGCTTGAGATGGCTGGCTAAGTGACTCCCCACCTGCTTTTCTGTTTCTTCTAGAAATCCAAGACTCCATTTGTCACCTAGCGCACCTGCGGTCGCTCCAATTGCAAAAGAGCCAATATAGAACAAGGGGTTAAGCAAGCTGGTTCGTCCCCCCAGTGCGTGAATGCGAGACTCACACCAGACCAGGTGCTCAGTCTCCTCTTGCGCGGCCTGCTGCATGGCCTGACTTGTGGCGACATTGCGGGCAGTCAACGCCTGACCGCTGTACAGCGCCTGAGCGCACACTTCACCCGTATGGTTGATGCGCATGAGTGAGCGAACATGCTTTTTTTCGGACTCTGTCAACGAGGTGTCTGCCGTGCCGGCATCTGGATGGGGTCGTGCGCTGTGTGCTTGAGCGAGAAGCGTACGCAATCCGACATCGAATTGCGTAATCAACTTATCAACAGTGAATGGCTTACTCATAGGTTCATTTTACGCCTAATTCTTCCGGTTAGACCATTATTTTATGGTACATGTAGATAAGTTTCGGCGACTCTTTAAATGAAAGGCCGACTTGATGTCGGCCTTAAAGGAGCAACTAGTCTTGGTGCTTAATTGGCTTTGATCGATTCAGCTTTCGTTGGTGGAGTCTGTAGAACGGGCAATCCTTTCAACAGATTCATCGCCTGGGTAAATTGAATATCATCCTTGCTTGCTGGCTCTATAGGCGCTTGCGGCTCGGCGTATTTTTTCTCGTTTGATTTCTCTTTGGCAGGGGTTTTTGCGCCATTTGCTACAGGTTTTGTTTCATTGGTCGCGCCATCTTTAGGGTTGCTCAAGTGGCGAGACAAGTCAGCTTCATGAATATTGTTCGACTGATCGGTGCCATCTTCCACAATGTAATCCGGTACGATACCTTTGGCTTGGATAGAGCGTCCTTTAGGGGTAAAGTAGCGTGCGGTGGTGAGTTTGATTGCGGCACCGTTATTCATCGGCATGATGGTTTGTACTGAACCTTTGCCAAAGCTTTGCGTACCTAACACTGCAGCACGTTTGTGATCTTGCAGTGCGCCTGCCACGATCTCAGAGGCCGAAGCCGAGCCGGCATTGATGAGTACCGCCATGGGTACTGTCTTGAGATCACTCGGTAAATCTCGGATATAGTCGTTAGCAGATCCACCACGGGCATAGTTTTCGGGCGATGCTGTCAGCTGCATCTTAGAGTCCTGCGCGCGCCCTTCTGTATAAACGACGAGCTCACCTTTGGGCAAAAATGCGGCCGCTACACCAACAGCGCCATTAAGCAAGCCGCCTGGGTCATTGCGTAGATCCAGCACGAAACCTTTGAATGGGCCTTTGTTTTCAGCATGGAGCGTTTTAATGGCCTTGGCGAGATCTTCACCCGTGCGTTCTTGGAATTGGGTAATGCGTACATAAGCGTAGCCTGGTTCGGGCATTTTGAATTTAACGCTCTTGTTTTTGATAATGGCGCGTGTCAAAGTGAAAAGTAAAGGCTTGCTCTCATTGTTGCGTAATACCGTGAGGACAATCTTGGTGTCAGGTGTGCCGCGCATACGTTTCACGGCGTCATTCAAGGTCATGCCCTTTACGGGGGTTTCGTCCAGCTTGACAATGAGGTCGCCACTCTTCAGACCAGCGGCATAAGCAGGAGAGTCCTCAATCGGAGAAATGACCTTGACCAAACCATCTTCCATTCCGACCTCGATTCCCAAGCCGCCAAACTCGCCTTGGGTTGACGCTTGCATATCCTTGAATGCCTCAGGGTCCATGTAGGTTGAGTGGGGATCTAACCCGGTGAGCATGCCGCTAATTGCTTCAGAAATCAGTTTTTTGTCTTCGACTGGTTCAACATAGTCGGTCTTGATCTTGCCAAACACTTCAGCAAAAGCACGTAAATCATCCAATGGTAGCTGTGGTTTGGCGACTTTTCCTGCCAACGCTGAATACGTCAGACTCAACATCACCCCCAGCATCAAGCCGGAAGTAACTAAGCCTAACTTAGCAAAGCGTTGATTTTTACTTTCTACCTGCATGTATAATCCTAACAATTGATCTGAATTAGAGAGCTCGTCATGTGTAATGCTGAACTGTGCCTGCTTATGAGTGAGCCAGGTTTATTTAGTTGCAAACTTCGTTGATAATATATTCGAAATCTAGAAACAGCAGTTAAACGCTCAGTTATTCTATAAGTCCTTATGAACATTCAACATTTTTACTGCAATCTAATTCACCCAATGGGTGAGCGCGCTTTCATGTTGATTATACGATTTTTGAGATGTCTGGCGGTGTTGCTCTTCGTTACAGGGGGTGGTCATGCCACCTCATCGTGCCTTGCCATACATCCCAAAAAAACCGCAACTCAACGTGGGTAACTGCTTTTTCTAGGTTGAAAGCGCATATTAAACCATATCGGTAAGGACATACAACTTGAGCAGTCAGCCCATTTCACATCATCAGGTCGAGATCACCTATTGTACGCAATGTCGTTGGCTACTGCGTGCCGCATGGCTTGCACAGGAGTTACTATCTACTTTTGAGCAAGATTTAAGCAGTGTGGCATTAAAACCAGGAACGGGGGGAGTTTTTGATATTACGCTGAATCAACAGTTGCTCTTTTCTCGTAAGGAAGCAGGCCGTTTTCCTGAAGCCAAAGAGATTAAACAATTGGTGCGTGATGTCATAGCCCCGAGTCGTCATCTAGGACATAGCGATA
>VGIC01000006.1 GCA_016867975.1 Betaproteobacteria bacterium
GATATTACGCTGAATCAACAGTTGCTCTTTTCTCGTAAGGAAGCAGGCCGTTTTCCTGAAGCCAAAGAGATTAAACAATTGGTGCGTGATGTCATAGCCCCGAGTCGTCATCTAGGACATAGCGATAAAGCTGGTTGAAGGTTCAACTCAGATTCTCCATTAGGAGATTTTTCATCTACAGTTGATCAAACTTGTCCATTTTGTGCCTTGTTTTGCACAAATTTTTTGTCAATAGAGTGACTATTCACGCAAAATTAGCGCAAAAGCTGATAGCGCGCGCTCAGCGAGATTGGTCGCTTTTCTCTATGCGCTGGGCACCGTTGAAGCGCTTTAGCCAGTAACTGTTTTGCATGCTCTCTACCCTCACGTTACCACCACTACCGGGGGCATGAATGAACTTGTTGTTTCCCAGATAGATGCCCACATGAGAGAACGCCGATTTAAGCGTGTCGAAGAACACCAAATCACCGGGCTTGAGCTCTGGTCTGGGAATGGCTTTTCCTAGATGGCTCATGGCGCGTGCGTTGTGAGGCAAGGTGAGACTGGTTGCCTGGAGGTAGACATAGCGCACAAAGCCACTACAGTCGAATCCTGTTTCGGGGGAGTGCCCCCCGAATTGATAGGGTGATCCGGTCAGACTGAGCGCGTGCAATAATACCTCTCGTGCTTGTTGTGACCAGCTGGCATCGATTTCAATTGGGTCAGCATTTACCGGTAAATTGGGCGTGGGGTCATCTGGAATGCTGACTTCCCCTGTAGGCGTGGTTGTGCAGGCGACGCTCATAAAGGTCAGGGCGAGATACAGCAGGTAAGAAACCGACAAATGCTTCATCATTCCACCATTATAAGTTAAGTCATCGCAGACATTTGCGCTGAGTTCCCTAAGTCGTGGGATAATGCCCGCCTTATGAATCAACGCCGCATACGTCAGATTTTTGAGAAAGATGGAATCTTAGCCCATCATATTCCTGGTTATCATGAACGTACCCAGCAATTAGAAATGGCGCTGGCGATTGCAGATGCGATCGAACACAATAGCCAGTTGGTGGCAGAGGCCGGTACTGGTACCGGTAAGACTTTTGCTTATTTAGTTCCTGCTTTGCTTTGTGGGGGCAAAGTCATCATCTCGACAGGCACCAAAAACCTACAAGATCAGCTTTATGCCCGTGATTTGCCAAACATTCGTGAGGCGATCAAAGTGCCAGTGACGGTTGCCATACTAAAAGGGCGCGCCAATTATGTGTGTCATTACCACTTGCGGCGTGCAGCCACCGAGGGGCGTTTTACCTCGCGTGAGGATGCTAAATATGTGCATGTCATCCAGCACTTTGCTGAGCATAGTAAAACCGGAGATAAAAGTGAGCTAAGCAGTGTGCCAGAAAATGCTTCCGTCTGGACGAGCGTCACATCTACGCGAGACAACTGTATAGGCGGTGAATGTAGTGACTACAAAGATTGTTTTGTGATGGAGGCGCGTAAGCAGGCGTTGGCAGCTGATGTGGTGGTGGTGAATCACCACTTATTTTTTGCTGATGTGATGTTGCGTGATGAAGGGGTGTCTGAGTTGTTGCCCAGCGCCAATACCGTGATCTTTGATGAGGCGCACCAATTGCCGGAAGTGGCGGGTTTGTTCTTTGGTGAAGATATCTCCACCAGTCAATTGATGGAGCTGGCACGTGATAGTGGCAATGCACATCTGAGCCTTGCGAAAGATTGTGTCGAGCTGGGAGAGGTGATTCCCGTTCTGGAAAAGGCTTGCAAGGATTTTAGATTGGTTTTTGCCTATGAAGGCTCTCGTATGCCAGTGCAGAAATCGCTGGCATTGAAAGGATTTCAGGAGGCGTTCACGCATATGCAGGCGAAACTGCAACACTTGTCTCAGGTGTTGGAAACGCAAGCCGCGCGTGACCCTTTGCTGGAAAAATGCTGGCAACGTAGCCTGTTATTATCTGAATTGTTGCAAAGCTGGCAGTCTGCTGAGAACGGTAATTTGGTGCGCTGGGTGGAAGTGTTTACTCAGTCTGTGCAGTTGCACGCGACGCCGCTCAGTGTGGCAGAAGGTTTCGGGAAGCAGTTGGATGCGCAGCCACGGGCTTGGATTTTCACATCGGCCACCTTGGCGGTGAAAAGTGATTTTAGCCATTACCTGACACAAATGGGGCTACAGGGAGCGAAGACGGCCGCATGGCAGAGCCCATTTAATTATCAGGAGCAAGCACTGTTTTATGTGCCACCTGATATGCCTGATCCGAATAGCGCTCATTACACCAGCAGTGTCGCAGCAGCTGCGCTGCCTGTGCTACAGGCAAGTGGTGGCCGAGCATTCGTGCTTTCCACCAGTTTGCGTGCCATGCGTGAAATACACGCTTTGCTCAAAGAAGCCTTTGCCGAGCACGGGATAGAAAGTCCGCTGTTATTACAGGGTGACAGTTCTAGAACAGAATTGTTGGAGCGCTTTCGCCAACTGGGTAATGCGGTGCTGGTGGGGAGTCAGAGTTTTTGGGAGGGAGTCGATGTGCGAGGAGAGGCGCTGAGTGTGGTCATTATCGATAAACTGCCCTTTGCGCCACCGGATGATCCGGTACTGGCCGCACGGGTGGATAAGTTGAATGCCGAAGGTAAAAATGCCTTTATGGAATACCAATTGCCATATTCTGTGATTACCTTGAAGCAGGGAGCAGGCCGATTGATCCGGGATGAGCGTGACCGAGGGGTGCTGATGATCTGCGATCCACGTTTGATCAGCAAATCTTATGGCAGAAGAATCTGGCAAAGTCTGCCACCTTTCAAGCGCACCAGGGTGCTGGCAGATGTTCAGGCATTTTTTAGCGAAGCCGGTCAGTAAGTATTGTCAATATGAGTGAGCAAAGCTGGCGTGTGCGTGGCAAAATAGCGGCTGGTGAATATGAACATGAATCTCACGTGAATCTACTTGCATTTGATACTTCCACGGAATATCTGTCGCTCGCGCTGTTGCGAGGCGACGATGTCTTTACGTTCAATACCATGGCAGGGCAATCACACTCTCAGCTCATTTTGCCGCAACTGCAAAAGTTATTGCATGAGGCTGAGCTGCAACTCGAAGAATTACAAGGCATTGCTTTCGGCGCTGGACCAGGGTCATTCACTGGCGTGCGGATTGCGGCAGGAGTTGCACAGGGGTTGGGCTTCGGGGCTCATTTGTCAGTGGTTGGCGTGTGTACGCTGATGGCGCTGGCAGAGGGAAGTGGGGCGGATCAGGTGATTACCTGCTTGGATGCACGCATGGGGGAGGTTTATCATGCTGCGTATATCAAAGAGGCAGGTACGTGGCGAGCTGAACGAGCTCCTGGGTTGTATAAACCGGATGCTGTTCCCCGATTGGACGGTTTTGGCTGGGTTGGTGCAGGGAATGGTTGGCAAGCCTACAGTGAGGCGCTGGGGCAAGTCTATGCCGACCAGTTGCAGGCGGTGCGGGCCGAGTTGGTGCCCACTGCCAACTCGATCTTAACGTTAGCCTTACCCGTTTTTTCAAAGGGCGAAGCAACGCCAGCTAGTGAAGCACTGCCTGTTTATATCCGCAACCGGGTTGCCTTAAAGACCGAGGAGCGTGCGCAAGGGCTCGCCTTATGAATGCGGCCCAGTTAAAACCGCAGTATCAATTCGAGCCGATGCAGATGGGCGACTTGGATGTAGTCATGCAGATTGAGCCTGCCATTTATTCGCATCCATGGACGCGAGGTAATTTTTCCGATTCGCTCAAGTCAGGATATCCTGCTTATGTGTTGTGGTGCAACAAGGAAATCATTGGATATGCTGTGATGATGATGGTGTTGGACGAGGCGCACCTGTTAAATCTGAGCATTGCTAAGCAGCATCAGAAGCAGGGATGGGGGCATTTGCTGTTAGCGCACATGATCGGTGTGGCACAGTCAGAACAGGCTGCCAACATGTTTCTGGAAGTACGTCAAAGCAATGTGTCGGCAATCGCTTTGTATGAGCGTGTCGGCTTTAACGAAATGTCGATTCGTCGCAACTATTATCCAGCGCATCATGGTCGGGAAGATGCCGTGCTGATGGGGTTGGCATTATGATGACGCGCGAAGATCTATTAAGAGAATTGGAGTTGTTGCCTAGGTGGGAGCTACGGATGCCAATGCCGCCCCGCGACATCAGCCCCGCAATTGCACCAACATCCCAGCCTGCGGAGCTGCCATCGGATGAAGAGCCATTGCCCCCGCGCGAACTGGACACGGTGCAAATGATGGAAGCGCCTGCATCTAACGCTTCATTGCCTGTGGGGGATGTGGCACAATCATTTAGTCACCTTGTCAGTGAGCAAGGCGATTATTTGTTTTTACTGCCAATAGCGATTCAACTAGATGAAATGCTCTTGATGCGCAATATATTGAGCGCCATGGTCATCAAGGGGCGCCCGCTGGTAGAACATTCCTTAGATCTGTCTCATCCTGAGTTCAAGCTGGTGATTGCGATGGGAGAATCGGTGGCTCAAACCGTGTTGCAAACCAAACAGTCACTCAATGCGTTACGCGGTCGCGTGCATGCCTTAGGTCATCATTCACTCGTGGTGACGTATGATTTGGCACACCTTTTAAGCCATGCGGCGGACAAGCGGCACTGTTGGCAGGATTTGTGTATGGCCATGCGCTTTGTGGCAGAGGTTATAAGAGAAAGTAAGAATCAGTAACATGTTGAGAAGCTTATTCTTGGGATGTATTTTAGCGGTTATTGCTATGAACGCGGGCGCTGACATCTCTGACATTACCGCCATTTATAAAAACACCCCTATGCTCGATGCGTTTGAGGTTTGTCAGGGAGGGGGGGGTGCAGATAGGCGTCAAGTCTCGTTGAATGACGAGGAATGGGCAGAGATCACCGCGATTTTTACGGATGCAGATGATGTGCTATTGGATGATGCTACACGTGAGCGTAAACAGATTGCAGAGGCAATCGGCGCACTGGAGAAAATCATCGGTGATAAAGTGGGAACCTCGGAAGATCGAGCTGGCACCTTTGATAACTCGGATTATGCGGGGCAAATGGATTGCAATGATGAGGCGATTAACTCGACCACTTATATGCGCTTAATGGTGCAAAACGGCTTGATCCGCCTGCATCAGGTTGAAGATATGCGCACACGTAATTTCTTCTTTACTGGTTGGCCGCACAGCACGGCGGTGATCCACGAAGTGGCCACAGGAGAGCGCTATGCAGTGGATAGCTGGTTTTATGACAATGGGGAACCTGCCATCATTGTGCCTTTTGCTCTCTGGAAATCAGGGTATATTCCAGAAAACAGCCCACTGCGCCATGTGCGCAGTGCGCATTATACTGATAGTTGGTAACTGGCTGACTAATCAATAGATTGTCTGTAAAATCCATTTTTCTTTAAGTTTTTGAGTGGTTTATCCCATGCGAGCATCACAATTTTTCTTCAATACCCAGAAAGAAGCGCCCAATGAGGCAGAGCTACAAAGCCATATCTTGATGGTGCGGGCCGGACTGATCAAACGTCTGGGTTCAGGGCTTTATAGCTGGATGCCACTGGGGTTAAAGGTCTTACGCAAAGTAGAGACCATCGTTCGTGATGAAATGAACAAGGCTGGAGCGCTGGAGCTACTGATGCCTGCGGTTCAACCGAAAGAGTTATGGGAGGAGACTGGGCGTTGGGCTGTGTTTGGCCCGCAAATGCTTAAAATCCAAGACCGGCACGAGCGAGAATTCTGCTTTGGACCCACCCATGAGGAGGTGATCACTGATATTGCCCGCAAAGAAATTCGTAGCTACAAGCAGTTGCCTCTGAATTTTTACCAGATTCAAACAAAGTTCCGTGATGAGATTCGACCACGTTTCGGTGTGATGCGTGCACGTGAATTCATGATGAAAGATGCGTATTCCTTTCACACCGATTTTGCTTCTTTGGAGCAAACTTATCAGACCATGTACCAGGCCTACAGCAATATATTCACGCGCCTGGGTCTGAAGTTTCGTGCAGTCAAGGCGGATACCGGTGCCATTGGCGGCGATGGTTCACATGAGTTCCATATGTTGGCTGACTCAGGTGAAGATGGCTTAGCCTATTGTAAGACCTCGGATTTTGCGGCCAATGTGGAGTTGGCAGAAGCGCTGACAGATCAAACAGCCAGAGCCGTTGCAACAGAAGCAATGCAGGAAGTCAGTACGCCCAAACAGACTGCGTGTGAAGATGTAGCCAAGCTGTTAGGAGTCAGCATTGAGCGCACGGTGAAAGCCATTGCGCTAATGGCGGGTGGGCGGTTTTATTTGGCATTGTTGCGCGGCGACCATCAGTTAAACGAGGTGAAAGTAGGCAAGCTGACTGGTTTCGCAGATTTCAGGTTCGCCACTGAAGAGGAGATTCGTGCTCACCTCAATTGCCCTCCAGGCTTTATCGGACCAGTGGGTGTGGATGCCAATGTGAATGTGATTGCGGATAGAACCGTGGCATTGATGAGCGACTTTGTCTGTGGGGCGAATAAACCTAAATACCATTTAAGTGGCGTGAATTTTGGGCGAGATTTGCCTGAGCCATTACTCGTGGCAGACATCCGTAACGTGGTGGCAGGGGATGTCTGCCCGGATGGCCAAGGTATCCTGTCACTTTGCCGCGGTATCGAGGTCGGGCATATCTTCCAGCTACGTACCAAATACTCTCAGGCAATGAGTGCAACTTATTTGGATGAGCATGGGCAAACTCAGGTCATGGAAATGGGCTGTTATGGCATCGGTGTGTCACGTATCGTAGGTGCGGCCATCGAGCAGGGCAACGATGAGCGCGGCATCATTTTTCCTAGGAGCATGGCGCCGTTTGAAGTGGTGATTTGTGCTATCGGCTATGATAAATCGGAGACGGTCAAAGCTGCGGCTAAGCAGTTACACGATGAATTGCAAGCAGCTGGCGTGGATGTACTATTGGATGATCGGGGCGAGCGTCCTGGAGTGATGTTTGCTGAAGCTGATCTGATGGGCATCCCACACCGCATTGTGATCGGAGAACGCGGTCTTGCAGAAGGCAACGTGGAATATAAAGCGCGAGTGGCAGCAGAAGCGCAGTCCATACCACTCGCTTCAGTGATTGAGTTTGTACACAAACTGGCGTAGCACGATTTTGGCCAGTTGTGCCCAAGTTTGAGAGCGTAAGTCATATGAACAAGAAAGTGTATCTTTGCATACTGGCTTTGATTGGCGCATTGATGTCTATGGCAGGACACGCGGGGTCCCAGATTGACCTTTGCAACCGAGGAGGAAGGTCTGGCCTGGATGGGTGAGATGTCTGTGCGGCTCAAAAACGGATGCCAGATAAAGCGTACCGTGAGGATTTCTTGCGCACCGTGCATTATGAGGCCAGTCGAGCTGGTTTGGATCCGCAGATGGTGTTGGGGCTAATTCAGGTTGAGAGTGGTTTTAAGAAATATGCAGTTTCATCCGTAGGTGCCCGCGGCTTCATGCAGGTGATGCCGTTCTGGGTGCGCAGTATCGGTGAAAACGATCATAATCTCTTTTTGTTGCGTACCAATTTACGTTATGGGTGCACGATATTAAGACATTACATTGACATTGAGCGCGGTATCTCTATCGCGCTTTAGGTCGTTATAATGGCAACCTGGGCAAGCCTGAATATCCTAATCTCGTGTTGGGTGCTTGGCGCAAACACCGGGACTATGCCCCTAAACATTGGAGCGCAGTTAATAGTTAAGGTAGCGTCTAGGTTCGGCGCGTCTCATGCTCAAGGGGTTACTTCAGGATTTTAAATCCGTAATAAGTGCCAAACTCGCCTTCAGGTTCGTGAAATACGAACAGCATGTTGTTGGCAAAACCAGTGCCATTGAAATGGTTCTTTGATCGAAGTTTCAGCGCTTTAGGTAATTCACTTTTTCCCGCATAACGGCCATTGAGATCAAAAACCAAGATGGCCTTATGGTCGATGTCCAGCATCGCTAATTCTTCACCAGCGACTCCCGTATAAGCGATGAATAAGTCGCTAACCTCGTCATGTGCGACCTTCGCATTTTCAAAATCCAGCACGATTGTCCCGATTCTTTCTCTAAGTTTAGGGTCTACTACGAACACCAGATTGCTACGACCTTGCTTGGCAAAGTAACGATTATGTTCGGCATCATAAGCCGGCATGGTGCCAGCGTGTCCAAAAGCCGGGTTGAATTGCGATATCTCATTGGAGCTGTTTTTGATCTCACCTTTTTCCGATACATCCAGCGCATAAATTCCGGTGTTAGGCGAGAATCCGACATCACTAGATACGTTGTAAGTAATGGTTTCGAGCTTTCCACTATTGGGGTTGAAGTAGATCGAGCGGTTGTCGTAGCCAGGTTTAGCGGAGTTGATATACTGGCCGTTGGCATTATAGGCATGCACTTCCGATTTGGATGTGGCCACCTCATATTCAGATCCCATCGGGGCAAGACCACCATCCGCGATGTAATACATCTTGAGTGTAGGCATGTAAGCCACGGTCATCGGACGCGTGGTCGGACTCTTGCTCAGCGGGATTTTGATGCCCACTTGAGCCTCAGGCAAGATCTCGGCTTGTGTGGATTGCAGGCAAACCAACAGGACACAGGAAAGTAGGGTGGTAGAAATACGCATGATTAACTCTTATGTCTCAATTAAATTGTCGTTGTGCAGTCTGTGGTTAAAAATTTTAAACTAGATTGCCTATTTTAAACGTCTTTCTCAATCAGCATGGCATCGCCATAGCTAAAAAAGCGATATTCATGATCGACAGCGTGTTGATAGGCATGTTTGATCAGGTTGAAGCCGCCAAATGCGGATACCAGCATCAGCAAGGTGCTTTTGGGTAAATGGAAATTGGTGAATAAGCGATCCACCACATTGAAATGATAGCCTGGCGTAATGAAAATACTGGTTTCGCTGTGGCCAGATTGCAGGGTGCCGTTGCTGGCAGCGCTTTCTAAGGCACGCATGGCGGTCGTTCCCACTGCGGTGACCTTGCCCCCGCGCATTTTCGTCATGGTGATCATGTCAACCGTAGCCTGTGGGATGTCGTAAAGCTCACTGTGCATCTTATGTTCGTGGATATTATCTACTCGCACCGGTTGAAATGTACCAGCTCCGACATGTAGCGTGACATAAGCAATGTTGATGCCCTTTTGCATGATTTTTTCCAAAATAACCTCGTCAAAATGCAAACCGGCAGTGGGGGCGGCGACCGCGCCAGGATGTTTGCTGTAAACAGTCTGGTAGCGCTCTTCATCCCGTGCTGATGCCTCATGTGTAATATAAGGTGGCAAAGGCAATGCGCCGTGCCGGTCTAGCAATTCGAGTGCGTTGGTTTCGTTGGGTAATTTTAGTTCAAACAGATCATCATGGCGAGCAATCACCTCTACATTGAATGCGTCTGAAAGTCGGATGATGCTACCTGGCTTGGGGGAGCGGGATGCCCGCACATGGGCATATACCGTGTGGTCATTGAGGATACGCTCCACCAGCACCTCCACCTGTCCGCCTGATTGCTTTTGCCCGAACAGGCGTGCCTTGATAACGCGCGTATCATTGAATACCAGCAAGTCTCCTGCGTTGAGAAAGTCTGGCAGTTCGCTAAAATAGTGGTCAGTGATGCTATTTCCTGATGCGTCTACGTGCAACATCCGGCTGCCGCTACGTACCGATGTGGGATATTGCGCAATCAGGTGTTCAGGCAACAAAAAATCGAAATCAAGGGTTCGCATTAATCAAAGACTTTGCTATAATGGCGGGATCGCAATTATACAGCAATGTGTAATGCCAACAGGCCCAGGTGGCGGAATTGGTAGACGCACGGGACTCAAAATCCCGCGCCGCGAGGCGTGCCGGTTCGATTCCGGCCCTGGGCACCAAAATAAAACAAGCACTTAACCTAAATTGGTGCTTTTTTTACGTCTATTGGTATGGGTATTTTAAGTCAGGCACTTCACTCAACACTAATTTTCGTGAATTCCGACATTTTTCAAAGTAAGTGTCAAAAGAATGGACACATGAGAGTAAGGTCTATTTCAGCAAGAATAAAATAGGGAGCTTGGGCTCCTTTTAAATTGTCTTAAGCTCAGCCATACATTCCTAAAGTTCCAATTCCGAACATTCGAAAATCAAAGCTGGCCGGCTGAAAGATCCCCTTAGACGACTGTCCGCATCAACATCTTTAGCTTAAGCGTTTTTTTGCACGTTTTGCGGTTTGCTTTGCCGTTTCCACCATGCCAGAAAACATATCGTTCAAAAACTGAGCCACTTCTTTTGGGGCTTTTTCTGGCGTGCCTGCATCAAATGGCGGTTCTGGGTTATATTCTAGGTAAAGTTGCACCGCCTTTGCGTAATTTTCGTTACGTAATAGCGATGCAATTTTCAACCCAAAATCAATGCCTGCGGTTACGCCACCACCAGTAATTCTATTTCTATCCACCACAATTCTTTCCTTGGTTGGAATAGCACCAAGCTCAGATAGCACATCTAATGTTGACCAATGTGAGGTGGCTTTATAACCATTCAATAAACCTGCGGCCCCCAAAATGAGCGAGCCTGTGCAAACGCTAGTGATATATCGCGCGGTTTTGCTTTGCTCCGCTAAAAACATCAAAACTTCCGGGTCTTCCATTATTGTAAAAGTGCCTGGTACGCCGCCTGGCACAAACAGCACATCGAGATTTTTAGGACAATCTTTAAACGTGGTGGTAGGCTTTATTGGGATAAGGACTGGATGCTCAGGTTTTTCGTTGCCAACAGGATTAATATCTTTCCAAACCAAGTGAATATCGCGATTCATTAAAGACTCAAATACTGCCAATGGCCCCACTAAATCTTGCAAAAACATGCCAGGATATACCAGCATGCCGATAGTTAGCTTTGCGCCCCCAGTGAGTTCTGCATATTGCTGCATTGCATCCATGTGCTGCTGGTCAGCCGAATCTTTTGTAACAACTGGCGCTTGTTTTTTCGACTCAGTAGCACCAACCGCTGCAATCTTAGCTAATGCGATAGCAGCACCGGCGCTTGAGGTGAGTTTGATAAACTTTCGGCGGTCCATTTTAATATTTCATTGAGAATGATAGATAGGCTTGTGTGCCGTTGTCTGGCGCAATGCGACCACCTAGATAATTATAGAACTGGTAGTAATCTTCATTGGTCAGGTTTTTTACCGTCAAGCCAACATTGTAGCGAGCTGTTTGATAATTAATTGCAGCATCAATCGTGTGGTAGCTATCAGCTTTAAAGGTATTGGCATTGTCTACATAGGCTTCTGATTGCCAATACGCACCTAAGCCTGCACTCAGGCCTGATACACCCAATGATGCAAAATTGTAATTTGCCCATAGCCGGGCACTATTTTTCGGCACGCCTTGCAACTGGTTGCCGCTGACGATTGTAGTGCTGGCATTCTTGGTAAATTCTGCATCGGTGTAGGCATAGTTGCCAAGGAATTTAAGCGAGGGCGTAGCTTGCCATGTCAGGTCGGTTTCAAAACCCCTGGAGCGCTGTTCACCATTGGTGAGTGACCGTGAAAGGCTGGCCGGGTCGGCGATCACCACGTTGCTTCTGTCAATATGGTAAACCGCCACTTGACCAGTCAAACTGCCTGTATCTACTTTAATGCCTGCCTCGCGCTGACGGGTCTCTTCGGGTTTTGGGGTGTCGCTGAATAATGCAAACGGCTGTCCTCTTAAGCCCTCGCTATAGTTGGCAAACACGGAAAGCTTGTCCGTCACATCTATCACGGCTCCTAGTCTAGGCAGCAATTTGTTCTTTTCCGTATTCGCATTTGCCTGCTGATAAACCGAAGTGAAGTTGCCCCATGCAACATTTGTCAGTGTGGCAGCTAAGTCCAATTCCTGACCTGAGAAATCAATCTCCACGTGAGCCTGGCGCAAGCTGGCTAACAGGTGCATCCTGTCGGCGATGGTGCTTTGCCATTGGGCGTAGGCACCATAGGTGGTGTTGGTGACAAAATTATTGTTAACACCAGCGCCCGGTTTGCTATACGGTGTAAAAGTTGGGTTGGTTAAATCCACCGGCGTTGAGCATGGAAAGCCAGACAATGCCGCTGTAGCACAATCATTGAGGGCGAGCACTTTGAGGGTATCAGCATCAAATGCCGCGTCAAGATCCATAAAGCCTTTGTCTTTGAATTGACTGTAATCCGCACCTAGTAACACAGTATTCTTTGTTACCCCTAAATCAAATTTGGCAGTAGCATTTGCCAATACCGTTTTTTCGGATTGCTCCTGATACAACTGCGTGTTGTATATTCCCCAGCTTGCAGGGCTGACATCGGTTCTATCCGGTGTGTTGTCGCCAAAAACCTGGGCTTTTTGGTCAAATTTCGATTCAGCATACCTGCCTTTTACATTAAATGACCAAATATCATTGAGCTTATGGTCCAGCGTTGCCCAAATGCCATCAAACTCGGTGGTGCTATCAGGCAAATCATTATCGCCAATAAACAAATCCGATTTGAGTTTAAAGTTGCCGGCCACTGTTCCTGTCGCTGGCAATCCCTGGTAATCCTGTTGTTCCCAGCGAGAAACCTTGGCTTGCAAGGTCAAAGTGGTTGTCTCGTTATTGGTAAAAGTGATGGCCGGGTTAATGTTGTAGCGTTTTTGCTCAACCACATCCGTATTGCTATCGGCGCTTGTATATTCGCCAGTAATCCGAAATAACACATTCTCGCTGAGAGGCTGGTTAACATCGAAGAATGGTTGTACAAAACTGTCTGTACCAACCTTGATGCCAAATTCGCCAAAAGACTGACGCTGCGGCAACTTGGATACGATATTCACCACCCCGCCGACCGGGGAGCCTGAGCCACCGCTATACAAAATGGCGTTTGATCCCTTTAAGACATCCAGACTCTTAACATTCACCAAACTCTCTCTATCACCCGAGTTGTAGTATTGGGTGAAGCCATCCAGCAACTGCTCGGCTCTGAAGCCTCTAATTTTAGTGGCCTCGAATGAGGGGGTAGAAAATTGATTGTTGACAACAACGCCGCTTACATTGCTTAACGCTTCGCCAACAGTGATATTTTGTTGATCGTCCAAGACCGCACGCGGGATGATAATGATGGATTGAGGAGTCTCCTTTATCGGAGTATCTGTTCTAGTGGCAGAACTACTGTTTTTTACAGCATAGCTCGTATCGTCTTTAGGTGCAGTAACACTGATTACATCTAAATTGATTATTTCATTATGCTCTGCATGCGCTAGTGAAGGTAAAGTTGCTAAAACTGCGACTAATATTTTTTTGGATCCCATTCTTATACTCTCGTTACTTCAGTTAAATAAGCCTTCTTTAAAATAACTTGTAACAATATACAATTTATAAGAAAGTTGGAATGTGGCAAATTGTCGCACCTATCGTTCATCATGAGTGTCACTAATGGCCCATAACGGAAGTTGCCTCGCCAAACCTGTACGGCTACTTTATTTAAAATAAGAGATTTGTGATTGTTTTAAAGCCTAAAAACTTTGGACAGTTCTCTCATAACCCCTCTCAACACCGGGAAAATAGGGGGTTTAACCAATTGAAAGATTACGGTGAAATTAACGCTTTTGGACTCTCAAAATCCCGCGCCGCGAGGCGTGCCGGTTCGATTCCGGCCCTGGGCACCAATAAAACAAGCACTTAACGTCAAGTTGGTGCTTTTTTTATGTCTACACACTTCACTCAGCACTTTTGTAACGTAAATCGTCGCATAACGAGACGCTTGAAAATAAAAAAGCCCACGGTTTAGGTGGGCTTTGGATTTATGCTAGAAAGTCGTTTTAAACGACTTCTGGCGGTTGTCCATTACCCGAGCTAGAAATTAAACTAGCTTGCGTGAAGGCATTACCAGAAACAACTTTTATACCTGATGTGAAGAAAAAAAGACCTACTAAGCAGGTCTTTTTATTGTGTCGCACAGTTTAGTGCGTGGCGACAGGTTAGGCGAATTCAGATGGATCAGGCTCTTTGAGATTGCCGTCTTTCTTCTCGATATCACTAATCAGATTGGCGCGATTGACGCCGAGATACATGGCGATCGGGCAGGCTACTAGCACAGAGGAGTAGATGCCGAACAGGATGCCGATGGTGAGCGCCAAGGCAAAATTGTGCAACACCTCGCCCCCGAACATGAGCATGGACAATACCATCAGTTGTGTCGAGAAGTGCGTGATGACAGTGCGTGACATGGTGCGAGTGATGGCGTTGTCGATCACCTGCACTACATTCGCTTTGCGCATTTTTCTGAAATTTTCTCGAACGCGGTCAAATACAACGACAGATTCGTTGACGGAATAGCCCAGAACTGCCAGCACGGCGGCCAGTACGGTCAGGTTGAATTCCCACTGGAAGAAGGCGAAGAAGCCGAGGATGATCACCACATCATGAAGATTGGCGATGACAGCAGCCACTGCAAAGCGCCATTCAAAACGCATGGCCAGATATAGCACGATACCTGCGACAACGAGCATCAGCGCCAGTGCGCCGTTCTCATACAGCTCTTCACCCACTTGAGGCCCAACGAACTCCACGCGGCTCATGGAGACCGTGTTGTCGGCAGCCTTGAGGCTGGTCAGCATTTGTTCGGAGAGTTGGGAGCTGGTCACGCCGGTGCGCACGGGCAGACGAATGAGGACATCGCGGCTACTACCGAAGTTTTGTACCGTTGCATCTTTCAGGCCGATGCTATCAACGGTATGACGGATCTGGTTGAGGTCGGCTGGATGCGGGTAACTGATTTCCATCATGGTGCCGCCAGTGAAGTCCACACCGAAATTCAGCCCGCGCGTGGACAGGAAGAACACCGCCAGAATGAACGTGAACAAGGAGATGGCTGTCGTGAGACGGCCATAGCTCATGAAGGGGATGTCATTTTTTACTTTAAATAATTCCATAATAATCGACTCATTAAAATTCGTTTGGTCTCGATGGTGATGTCTGCTGATTGCTTAGCCAATGGCGACATGGATGGTTTTGCGGCGATAGCCATAGATTGCATTCACCACAGCTCTTGAAACCACAACAGCGCTGAACATCGAGGTCAAAATACCCAGTACGTGTACGACTGCGAAGCCTTTGATCGGACCTGAGCCAAACATGAAAAGTGCCAGACCTGCGATCAAGGTAGTGATATTGGAGTCTAGGATTGTATCCCAAGCACGGTCGTAGCCGGCATGAATGGCTGCCTGAGGCGTGTTGCCGTTGCGTAGCTCTTCCCGAATGCGTTCGTTGATCAATACATTGGCGTCAATGGCCATACCCAGTGTTAACGCCACCGCTGCAAGTCCTGGCAGTGTCAGCGTTGCCTGTAGCATCGACAATATTGCTACAAGTAATAGCAAGTTGATGCTCAGTGCCAGCACGGAGATGCCGCCGAACAAGGTGTAGTAAATGATCATGAATATCGCAATCGCTGCGAAGCCCCATAGTGTGGAGTGCATGCCTCGTTTGATGTTTTCTTCACCCATGCTTGGTCCGACCGTGCGTTCTTCGATAATGTCCATGGGGGCAGCAAGTGCGCCAGCACGTAACAGCAATGAAATGTCGGTGGCTTCTTGCGTATTGGCCATGCCGGAAATCTGTACTCGGCCACCGCCGATCTCTTCGTTGATAACAGGGGCGGTTACCACCTCGGTATTGCCTTTTTCAATCAGTAGGATCGCCATGCGTTTGCCTACGTTCTCACGTGTGGCTTGCTGGAATATGCGTGCGCCACGCCCGTCTAAGGTCACGTTGACCACAGATTGGCCGGTCTGACTGTTTACACCTGGGCCTGCGTCGGTGATGTAATCGCCAGTCAGCACCACGTTCTTTTTGACCAAAATGGTGCGGCCTTCTCGGTCTTTGAACGCTTCATCTCCTAGAGGCGCTTGTCCCTGAGTAGCCTTTTCCAAAGTGGCGGCATCAGATTTCTCTTCGTCCACCATGCGAATCTCTAACGTTGCGGTGCGTCCAAGAATCTCCTTGGCTTTTGCGGTGTCTTGAACGCCTGGAAGTTGCACCACGACGCGGTCTGCACCTTGTTGTTGGATGATGGGCTCAGCAACGCCCAACTCGTTAATGCGGTTATGTAAGGTTTGAATGTTCTGTTTTAAGGCAAAATCCTGGATGCGTTTTTGCTCAAGCAAGCTGAGTGAGGTCACTAGCAATCGATTCTCACCGTCAAATTTTTCTGTCAGCGTCAAATCTGGATACTCTTTGCTGATGATTTTTCTTGCTTTCTCAAGTTCAGTGCTGCTGGTGAAGCGAATTTGCACCGTCTGACCTTCGCGAGTCACGCCCCCATATGAAATGCGCTCTTTTCTTAAAGCCGTTCTGAAGTCGCCAACAAAGCGTTCAGAGGCCTTGTCTAGCGCGGCTTTCATATCAACTTGCAGTAAAAAGTGAACTCCACCACGCAGGTCCAGGCCCAAGTACATCGGTTTGGCACCTAAGTTGCGTAACCAGTCAGGTGAGCGCGAGAGCAGGTTGAGTGCTACGGTGTAGTCTTTGCCCAAGTGTCCTTGTAATACATCTTTGGCCTTGATCTGGGTGTCCGTGTTGTTGAAGCGTGCCTTGATGCCACGGCTGTCCTGATAAATGCCATCGAATGGGATGTTTTCTTGCTTAAAGATGCCTTCGACTTGCGCTAAAAGTTCAGGGTCGAGCTTTGCAGAGTTTTTCGCTGGGGTGATCTGTACAGCAGGAGATTCACCAAAGAAGTTGGGAACGGTATACACCAATCCCAAAAAAATCATGAGAACAACAACAATGTTTTTCCATAAAGGATAGCGGTTCATAGTCAGACTCTAATCAATTTAATTGCGAGTGGACGAGTGAGGCATTGGCCAAGGTTCGATCCGTTAGATGCTTTTGATGGTGCCTTTTGGCAGTACACTTTGTACCGCATGTTTTTGTACGTGAATCTCGGTATTCGCCGCGATCTCAACGGTGACGAAAGTTTCGGTGACTCGCGTGATTTTGCCGACGATGCCGCCGTTGGTCACAATTTCGTCGCCATTTTGCAGTGCTTCAATCATGCCGCGGTGTTCTTTTGCTTGTTTCATCTGCGGGCGAATAATCATAAAAAAGAACAATACGAAAATGATGATCAGCGGTAAAAAACTGACCAGATCATTGGTTGGTGCGGTTGCAGCGTAAGCGTTTGAAATGAACACGATAAAACTCTCTGTCAATTGAATAAAATAATAAAAATCAAGCGCGAAATTCTAACACAGACTGGATTGATGGTGAGAAATCGCGCTGTTATTGCCGATAAAGCCTCAGGATAAGCGAGCCCGTTTTGCAAAGAATTGCTGTTTGAATGACTCAAAGTTACCGTGTCCGATGGCCTCACGCATGTCTTGCATGAGCTTCTGGTAGTAGTGCAGATTGTGAATAGTGTTCAGGCGTGAGCCAAGAATCTCACCGATCTTATGTAAATGATGCAAATAGGCGCGTGTGAAGTGACGGCAGGTGTAGCAGGTGCAGTCGGCATCCAGTGGGGTGGTATCGTTTTTGTAGCTGGCATTCTTAATCTTGATGTCACCATACTGTGTGAACAGCCAGCCGTTGCGGGCGTTGCGTGTCGGCATCACGCAGTCGAACATGTCAATCCCCTGTGAGACGGCTGCCACCAAGTCTTCCGGCGTACCAACGCCCATCAGGTAGCGTGGTTTATGTGAGGGCATCTTAGGAGCGGTATGGGCGAGGATGCGTAGCATGTCTTCTTTGGGTTCACCTACGGATAGCCCGCCAATGGCGTAGCCGTCAAAGTCGATCTCGGTCAATCCAGCCAGCGAGACGTCGCGCAAGTGCTCATACATGCCGCCCTGAATGATGCCGAATAAAGCATTAGGGTTTCCTTGGTGGGCCGCTTTGCTGCGCTTGGCCCAGCGCAGAGAAAGTTGCATCGAGTCGTGGGCCTGTTTTTCGGTGGCAGGATAAGGGGTGCATTCATCGAAGATCATCACAATGTCTGAATTTAATACCTTCTGAATGCGCATGGATTCTTCGGGTGTCAAAAAGCAGCTATCTCCGTTAATTGGAGAGCGGAACTTGACACCCTCTTCACTGATTTTACGTAATGCGCCCAGGCTCCATACTTGGAAACCACCAGAGTCTGTCAGGATTGGGCCATCCCAACCCATAAATCGATGCAGACCGCCATGCGCGGCAATCACATCCAACCCGGGACGTAACCACAAATGAAAAGTGTTGCCCAGTACGATATGTGCATTGATCTCTTTGAGTTCCAGTGGCGACATGGCTTTGACAGTGCCATAGGTTCCCACCGGCATGAATGCTGGTGTTTGCACCTCGCCGTGGGCGAGAGTCAGCGTGCCGCGTCGGGCGAGCCCGTCTTGTTGATGTAGCGTGAATTGCATGATGACATGTCTAAATAGCAAGCCGCGATACTAACATAAGTGCCTGCATCAGCGCACAGCGTCAATATGCTTTTTGTGTGTGGGATTTCAGATGGCTATCTGTCTGAATATTGCCATGCATGTTGCGTACTTGTTTGTGCTGGATGAATTCAGATGTAATATATGCATATGAATGATACTAGACGAAGATCTCAAAACGGGAGATTGGACAGCCCTACACTGAGAGCGCGAGGCATTTATTTGCTTCCCAACCTATTCACTTCAGCCGCGTTGTTTGCGGGCTTCTTTGCCATTGTGCAAGCGATGAACAGCAAGTTCGAACTGGCGGCGATCGCAATCTTTATCGCTATGGTCATGGATGGTCTGGACGGTCGTGTCGCACGGATGACTAACACTCAGAGTGCGTTTGGGGCCGAATACGATAGCCTGTCCGACATGGTGTCGTTTGGTGTAGCGCCTGCACTGATTCTTTATGTATGGGCATTAAAACCCTTAGGTAAGCTAGGCTGGATTGCCGCCTTCATCTACTGTGCCTGCGCGGCGTTGCGTCTAGCAAGATTTAACACCAAACTGGATGACGATGCGCAAGATAAGCGCTATTTCCAGGGGTTGCCGAGCCCCGCGGCGGCGGCTCTGCTCGCAGGGTTTGTGTGGGTGTCTTATGAATACGGCGTGAGTGGGCGCGAAGTGTTCTTCGGTGTGCTGCAGATGAAATGGATGGCCTGGGCGGTCACGGTGTTTGCGGGGGTGTCGATGGTGAGTGACTTACGTTATTACAGCGGCAAAGATATCAATCTTAAACAGAGTGTGCCGTTTATCGTGATTGTGGGCATTATGCTGGCCTTTATTCTCATTTCGTACAGCCCTCCTGAGGTCTTGTTTGTTGTCATGGTGGTTTATGCCATGTCGGGGTATTTCATGTGGATGCGCCAAAAATTTTTTGCAAAAGTCAGATGAGGCTCGTGTAGTTAATCACTTGCAGAAGCACATAAAAAACATTATATTCACACCACTATGTCGAATACATATATTTCTTTTGCTTTTTATGCACTTAGCTTGATTGCGAGCGCTTCACTTTTGCGCAAATACCTTGCGTTGCGACTGGCCACCCGTCGCGCATATTTGCGCTAGCGCGCAAACATTCCCCCCATTTAAAGATCGATGATGTTGCGTGGACCATTTCAGTGGCAGCGTGTTTGAGCCTGATAGATCAATAGGCTAAACTGAACAAAAAGTTAGGTATTCATGATGAAACAAGATCAAATCATTATTTTTGATACGACATTGCGTGATGGCGAGCAAAGCCCAGGTGCGGCCATGACCAAAGAGGAGAAAATTCGCATTGCGCGCCAGCTTGAAAAGTTGGGGGTGGATGTGATTGAGGCGGGCTTTGCGGCAGCAAGCCCTGGGGATTTTGATGCTATTCATGAGATTGCGAAAATCATCAAGAATTCCACTGTTTGTTCACTGGCCCGCGCTAGTGAGAATGATGTGCGCCGTGCCGGTGAGGCTATTAAGCCAGCCGAGAAAGGGCGCATCCATACTTTTATCGCTACCAGTAAGATTCACATGGAGAACAAGCTTCGTATGACCGAAGATCAGGTGGTGGATCGTGCGGTGCAGGCGGTGAAATGGGCGCTGGAATATACTGATGATGTTGAATTCTCGGCGGAGGATGCGGTGCGATCCGAGATCGATTTTTTGGTGCGCGTGTTCGAAGCGGTCATTGAGGCTGGTGCTAAAACAATCAACGTGCCAGATACTGTGGGTTACAGCATTCCTGCGCCTTGGGGTGAGCGAATGGCGACGCTGATTCAGCGTGTGAAAAATAGCGATAAAGTCGTGTGGTCGACCCATTGTCACAATGACTTGGGAATGGCAGTGGCTAACTCATTGGCGGCTGTTATGGGCGGGGCGCGTCAGGTGGAATGCACCATCAACGGTTTGGGCGAGCGTGCTGGTAATGCGAGTCTTGAAGAGGTTGTCATGGCCATCAAGACGCGTAGTGATATTTTTAATCTGACCACGCGCATCGATACCACACAAATTGTGCCGGCAAGTAAGCTGGTTTCATCCATCACTGGGTATCCTGTGCAGCCGAATAAAGCCATTGTTGGCGCGAATGCGTTCGCACACGAATCGGGGATCCATCAGGATGGGGTGTTGAAGCACCGTGAGACTTACGAGATCATGCGCGCTGAAGAGGTGGGCTGGAATGCTAACAAATTAACCTTGGGCAAACTTTCTGGGCGGAACGCATTTAGAACACGTTTGAAAGAATTGGGTATTGAACTTGAGTCTGAAGACCTGTTGAACGCTGCTTTTGCACGGTTCAAGGATCTGGCAGATAAAAAGTCGGAGATATTTGATGAGGACCTCCATGCCTTGGTAAGTGATGAGTTTGTGCAGGAAGCTACCGAAAACTTCAAGCTGGTCTATTTGCAAGTGACTTCGCAGACAGGCGAGATTCCTCATGCCTTGATCACTGTGTCGGACAACGGTGCGGAGACCAAGGCAGAAGCCGATGGGGGTGGTCCGGTTGATGCTTCCTTCAAGGCAATCGAGAAGATCGTCAACAGTGGGGCAGAGTTGTTGCTCTACTCCGTGAATAACATCACCAGTGGCACAGATGCGCAAGGTGAGGTCACGGTGCGTTTGTCGAAAGGCGGGCGTATTGTGAACGGTCAGGGTGCCGATACCGATATCGTGGTAGCGTCAGCCAAAGCCTATTTGAATGGTTTGAACAAATTGCATAGCAAACTGGAGCGTGCGCATCCACAAGTGTAGCGTGCCTGCTAAGAGAAGCTTAGGCGCTATATACCAGTTGGTTGATATAGTGCCTTTGTTGTTTTTATCATTTAATAATCTAAGGAGATAACATGGAAGTTTTATTGGTAGGTGCAGCTGCATGTATCACAGCGCTGATTGGCTCTGCTTGGTTAATGACTTTTGCTAAATGGTTCCCAATCAAAGGGGTGGATGAGTTTCTGATTGATTACAAGACCATGATTCGCGCGCATGTGGATTACGCGTTGATGGCGTTGTTCGGTGTGGCGTTTTATGGCTCTGGTGTTGAGCTGCCGATAGCTGCATGCTGGTGTGTTGCAATCGGTGGTTTTACGAATCCAACGATTTTTACCATTGCAGCGTTTGATACAAACTTCTGGGAAAAGACGCATTGGAGAGTGTTTACTGCATTAAGCTTTGTGATTTCTAGTATCGGTTTTGTTTGGATTGCTTACACGTTTATTCAACATGCCTTAGGCTAAAGACAAGGAGGCTTAAAAGCTTCCTTGCAGTATTGGTTGTTATAAGTTGGCACCATAGCAATTCAAAGAGATGATCAATAGAAGCCAGTCTATTCTTATTGTGGGTGCTTTATTCTGTACCTATTTCATTTGGGGCTCTACCTATCTAGCCATCCGTTTTGGTATTGAGAGTTTTCCACCGTTCTTGATGGCGGCCACACGTTTTACTGTGGCTGGCTTGATTTTATATGCGGTGATGCGCTACTTGGGTTCGCCCAATCCCAGCAGAAAAGAGTGGGTTGGCGCCAGTATCGTTGGGTTGTTATTGCCGGCCTTGGGTAATGGTACGGTTTGTTATGTCCAGCAGACAGTTTCCTCCAGTGTGGCCGCTTTATCGATTGCAACAGCACCCATTTGGATGGCGATATTTTCCTCAATCTGGGAACATAAGATTACCGCGATGGAGTGGCGGGGTATTGCAATCGGGGTTGCTGGCATTATCCTGCTTAACCTCGGTGGCAGTTTACATGGTGATTGGTTCAGCGCACTGTTATTGATTTTTGCTGCGGCAAGTTGGTCGTTTGGTTCGGTTTTGGGTAAGCATCTTGCCATGCCTGAGGGCTTGATGGGCGCAGCCTGTCAAATGTTGACAGGTGGCGTGGTACTGATGCTGGCAAGTGCTTATGCGGGTGAAGCTTGGCCTCAAACCATCAGTGCCAAATCTTGGGGTGCGATGCTGTTTTTGGTGGTTTTGGGTTCTTTGGTCGCTTATAGTGCTTATCAATATTTGCTAAAAACGGTACGGCCCTTAGTGGCGAGTAGTAATACATTTGTAAACCCAGTGGTGGCCTTTGTGGTGGGGGTATGGCTTGCCCATGAACAGATCACCATGAATGAATATATTGCGCTCGCTATTATTTTGGCTGGGGTGTTTTTAGTGCTTTCTGCAACAAATCATAAAGAAATCTAATATGCAAAATTTGGCTTTATTTGACTTAGACAATACATTGCTCGCGGGTGACAGTGATTACAACTGGAGCTTGTTTTTGATCGGAGAGGGCTTGCTGGATGCTAAAACGCATCAGGAGCGCAATGAGCAGTTCTATCAGGATTATAAAAACGGCTGTTTGGATATTGATGCATTTTTGGAATTTCAATTAAAACCGTTGAGCCAGCATCCAAAGAAATTCTTGGACGAGCTGCACTTGAAGTACATGGAGAAAATCATTCGCCCGATGATGACGCGAAAGGCGCAAGACTTAGTCAATCGGCACAAAGCCGCAGGCGATCTGTGCGTGGTCATCACCGCCACCAATAGTTTTGTTACTAAACCGATTGCGACCGCTTATGGGATTGAACATTTGATCGGCACAGACCCGGAAATGGTGGGTGGAGAATATACTGGAGGAGTCAGTGGTGTGCCCAGTTTCAAAGAGGGTAAGGTGACCCGCATCAACCAATGGTTGGCTGAGCAGGGCAAGCAACTGGATGACTTTGCTGCCAGTTATTTTTACAGTGACTCACACAATGATTTGCCGTTGATGCGAATAGTCACTAACCCAGTTGCGGTTGACGCCGACGACACCTTGGCTGCCTATGCCGCAGAGCAAGGCTGGCCAAGTATCAGCCTGCGGTGATTAAGGGTATATCTATCAATACATGTTTTTCGAGCATCAGCATCGCTGCTTGCCTGCTTAACCCACTTGAGCGCATATATTCCACGGACATGCCCTGTACGTACGGATAATACTGCAACTCAAACTCTGCATTTATAGAAGTACCCTAATGCTTAAGTAAAATCTGCAGCACGAATTGGGTGCCGATATAGGCGAGTATCAGCAAGAAAAATCCAGCCAATGTCCAGCGAATGGCCTTAAGCCCGCGCCAGCCGTATCGGTATCTGCCGAATAACAGAGCGGCATAGATGAGCCAACTGACCATTGAGAAGATGGTCTTGTGGTTAAACTGTAAAGGCTTGTGAAAGATCTCTTCTGAGAACCACATACCACTGGCCAGCGTAACCGTCAATAATACGAACCCAGAACTGATGATTTTGAATAGCAAAGACTCCATCAGCATGAGAGGAGGGAAGTTTGGCAATTCGATCAGTGTGGCCTTGTGGTGCAGCGACCGTTCAGCAACTGCCATTAGGATCGCATGCAAGGCGGCAAAGGTAAACAGGCTGTAGGCAATCATCGCAATCCAGATGTGAGCCATATAAAGACCGTTTTGCGCAACAGGCAGGTAGTGATCATTGACGGTAAAGGCAGGCAGAAGTGCAAAGAAAGCTGCGGGCGGCAGTACAAATGCTTGCAAGCTATGTAACGCATGTTGCCGGTCTGTGATCCAGTAGATGAGCACAGTGAGCCAGAATATGGCTGAAATTGATTGGTAAAATCCCAGATTGAATCCATGCGAAAAGATGCCTTGGTGTAATAGCCAACCATGAATCAATAAGCCAAGCGCAATCATTACCGAGTGGAGTGTCAGTTGTTTGTGTTCCGGGTTTTTAATTGCACGCCAATAATCGATGGCGACAGCCAGGTAAATAAATACGACCACCAGATAAGGTATCAATTTTTGTATTGTCAGATCCATGTCGCAATTATGGCGCAAATATGCGGTAAAGATAATAGCTTGATGTAAAATTGACCCACAATCCATTTGTTAAGAACCTGTTATGCTAGAAAATCTAACTGGACGCCTGCAGGGCGTCATCAAAAATCTGCGCGGTCATGCGCGCCTGACTGAAGATAATATTGCCGATGCCATGCGTGAAGTGCGTATGGCCTTGCTTGAAGCCGACGTGGCCTTGCCGGTAGTGAAAGAATTTATCGCTGCGGTGAAGCAGCGTGCGCAAGGTAAAGAAGTGCTTCAAAGCCTCACGCCTGGCCAGGCCGTGATCGAGGTGGTGAATGATGAGCTGGTAACCTTGATGGGTAAAGCTAACGTCGGATTGAATTTGGCCGCTGTTCCACCGGCGGTTATTCTGATGGCAGGTTTGCAGGGTTCCGGTAAAACCACAACCTCTGCAAAACTGGCAAAACTGCTTAAAGAACAAAAGAAAAAAGTGCTATTGGCTAGCGCTGACGTATATCGGCCGGCCGCGATTGAGCAGCTGAAGGCACTGGCACAGCAGTTAGAAATCGAATGTTTTGACAGCCATGTAGGTCAGAAACCCTCTGATATCGCCACGGCAACCTTAGATTTTGCCAAACGTGGTTATTATGATGTCGTCATCTTCGATACTGCCGGTCGTTTGGGCATTGACGAAGCAATGATGGTCGAAATCAAAGCTCTGCACGCGCAACTCAGTCCGGTTGAAACCTTATTCGTGGTTGACGCAATGCAGGGTCAGGATGCGATTAACACTGCCAAAGCCTTTGGTGAGACCTTGCCGCTGACTGGCGTAATCTTAACCAAGATGGATGGGGACTCGCGCGGTGGCGCAGCATTGTCCGTGCGCCACGTGACCGGCAAGCCCATCAAGTTCATTGGGGTGAGTGAGAAGGTGGATGGACTGGAGCCATTCTACCCAGATCGTATGGCCTCCCGGATATTAGGGATGGGTGATGTGCTCGGTCTGATTGAACAGGCCCATAAAAATGTCGACATGACCGAGGCGCAGAAGTTGGCTGACAAGGTCAAATCTGGCAAGAATTTTGATCTGGATGACTTTAAAGCGCAGATGTCGCAAATGCGAAAAATGGGCGGCATGGGAGCGTTGATGGATAAAATGCCAGCACAACTTGCCGGCATGGCAGCAAAAGTGAATCCGGAAGATGCAGATAAGAGCATCCGTCGTATCGAGGGAATCATCAATAGCATGACCCCCTTGGAGCGTCGTAAACCAGAAATCATCAAAGCAACACGCAAAAAACGTATTGCCGATGGGTCTGGTGTGCAGGTTCAGGAGGTCAATCGTCTCCTGAAGCAGTTTGAAGAAACTCAGAATATGATGAAGATGTTCAGCAAAGGCGGAATGGCCAAAATGATGCGGGCAATGGGTGGGCTGATGGGGGGCAAGCTCCCCGGCATGCGCTAGTGATAACTGATTGAAGCATGAGTAATCTTAGGCGGCTCGATTTAACACGGCGTTTTTCAGCCCAATTAACATTAAAAAACCTGAAATATTTGCTAGTTTTTGATTGACCAGGCTGAAAGTTTCTAGCATAATTGCGCCCTTTCGTAAGTGATGAAAATTGCTGATCGAAATGGAATGGGGTGTTAGCTCAGCTGGTAGAGCAGCGGACTTTTAATCCGTTTGTCGTGGGTTCGATCCCCGCACACCCTACCAAAATTCAATGGCTTAGAGAAATCTAAGCCATTTTTTTGCTTACACACTCCTTACACACTTACTTTATTGACTACTTCAGCTATTCCTTCACTTACACACTTAGTAGTCATGTTTCAATGCAAGCTCATTAACTTCATCAAACATTTTTTGTGATGATAAAAAAGCGATTACTCCACTAATCGGGCTTCCAGTTGGAAGACACGAATTATTAAAGATGCATAACTTTGCAATTGTCCAAGAAATATCTGGAGTGCATTTGAATGTGTTTTTAAATAGTCCAAAAATTCTAGAGAAAGTAATACTTGGATAAAAATTAGCTATGTCAGTTTTTATAACTGGATGTTCGCCTATGTGCTTTTTAGCATTGGTGATATACAAAAGTGCTAAGCGCCTAGATTAGAATCTTTTGCCAATACAGCACTGACAAGCAATAGGGCAATGCCTAAGTATACAGCGATCTGGCGAATTCGCTTTTGGCAGGCATTTAAGCATAGCTCAAAGCTCACGCAACGCAGTGATTAGCCATCAGAAACGGTGCTACAACGGCCTCTTTTATCTCGCCAATCCCAAAATGACCACTGCCGTTGTACAATAGCCCCTATTCGCATCACGTTATGATTTTACCTAGAACTTAATCTAGATCCTTTAGAAAGCACATTATGAACATTCAAAGCCACATTGTTGATCTTGACACCCCTACGGGCGTCATGCGTACCTACATCCATCGCCCAGTGGGAGAAGGAACATACTCGACCATTTTGTTCTATTCTGAAATTTTTCAGCAGACTGGTCCGATCGAGCGTGCGGCGAAAATCATGGCAAGTAATGGTTATGCGGTGCTGGTGCCTGAAGTCTTCCATGAGCTCAATCCTATCGGCACAGTACTGGGGTATGACGATGCAGGTCGCGACAAAGGCAATGCAGACAAAGCGACCAAAGATGTGCAAGGGTATGATACTGACAATGAGGCGATGATTTGCTTTGTGAAGCAACAGAAGTGGTATAACGGTAATATTGGTGCCATGGGGTTCTGTATTGGAGGTCATTTAGCTTTCAGGGCTGCGCTACAGCCAGAAATTAAGGCCACCGCCTGCTTTTATGCCACAGATTTACATACCCAGACTATCCCTAACCAGCCAGGTCAGCACAGCATGGACAGGTTGAAAGACATTGCAGGGGAGTTGTTGATGATCTGGGGTAAACAGGACCCTCATATCCCAGCGCCAGGCCGCGCTGAAGTGTATAAGAAACTTAGCGATGCTAATTTAGTGTTTACATGGCACGAATTCAACGCACAACATGCATTTATGCGTGATGAAGGCGAGCGTTATGATCCCCAAACTGCGATGATTGGCTACCAGTTAGCACTGAACTTGTTCAGCAGAAGGTTGCATCAATAAATTGAAAGGACTTGAGAGACCTTTGCCGACCTAGGCTGCGCAAAGACCATTTGAATCAAATAAAAACCCCGCATACGCGGGGTTTTTTTGATTAGCAACTTAAATTTCCAGCTGAGGGCGACCTGGTTCTGGCCAATCCAAATGGTAGAACTGGCCGCGTGGCTGATCTTTACGCTCATAGGTGTGCGCGCCAAAGTAGTCACGTTGCCCTTGTAACAAGTTCGCTGGTAAATCGGCACTACGGTAGCCATCATAGTACGCCAAAGCAGCACTGAATCCCTGTGCAGGAATGCCATTAGTGACGGCCAAGGCAATCACTTTACGCCACCCTGCCTGCCCTTCATTCATCGCATTGGTGAAATAAGGATCAAGCATCAAGTTCTTCAGGCGAGAGTTCAATGCATAAGCATCAGTGATCTTTTGCAGGAAGCGGGCACGGATGATGCAGCCCCCGCGCCAGATTTGAGCAATTTCACCGAAACTCAGCTTCCAGTTATAAGCCACTTGTGCTTTATCAATCAGTTGGAAACCCTGTGCATATGCGCAAATCTTAGAGCAATACAGTGCATTTTTAATTGCTTCGATGATGGCGGCTTTATCACCCTCAACTTGGATGGCCGGCCCTTTCAGGATCTTGCTAGCTTCTACACGCTCCTCTTTCAGGCTTGAGAGCGCGCGTGCATAAACAGCGGCAGCAATCGCATTGGCGGGAGCGCCCAATTCCAAGGCATTAGCTGCTGTCCACTGCCCAGTCCCTTTTTGACCTGCGGTATCTAGAATCTGATCGACCAAGAAGCCTTTGGTCATTGGGTCTTTTTGTTGCAGAATGTCTGCTGTGATCTCGATTAAGAAGCTTGATAGTTCGCCTTTGTTCCACTCTGCAAACACCTTGCCGATCTCATCTGCTGGCATGCCGAGCAGATTCTTCATCAACCAATAAGCTTCACAGATCAGCTGCATGTCAATGTATTCGATACCGTTGTGCACCATTTTCACATAGTGACCAGCTCCATCAGGACCAATGTACTCAGCACATGAGAACCCGCCTTCTACTGGCTTACCTGGCGTACCGCCTTCCATAGGTGCGCCTGTGACAGGATCAACCTTCGCAGCGATGTCACGCCAGATCGGCTCCAGTGAAGACCACGCCTTACGTGTGCCGGAAGGCATCAATGAAGGACCGAAGCGTGCTCCGGTTTCACCGCCTGAAACGCCCGAACCGATAAACTCGATACCTTTAGCTGAAAGTTCTTTTTCACGGCGGATCGTGTCTGTCCATAGTGAGTTACCACCATCAATAATGATGTCGCCCTGCTCTAGGAATGGTAACAAGGCATTGATAGTCACATCAGTGGCACTTCCTGCCTTCACCAGCAGAACGATCTTACGTGGACGCTTGATGCTTAGAACAAAAGAAGCGATATCAGAGTGCCCGATCACATTTTCATGCGAAGGCTCGTTCTTTTTGCATTCTTCAATAAAATTAGCAGTTTTCTTAGGATCGCGATTGTAAACTGCAATGGTGTAACCATGGTCAGCAATGTTCAGCGCCAGGTTCTGACCCATTACCGCTAGACCAACTAGGCCGATATCAGCATTTTTTGTAGGCATTTATCTTCTCTTTTGGAGTTGTTGAATGGAAAGGTTTTTTGTGCGCAATATTATAAATCTTTTTAGACTAAACGCATGTAAATTCTTAGACGTCAAAGCATTTATTCCATCAGGGCATGGCATGCCTACTGCCATACATCCTAAGAATCGCATACTCACCGCACTTAACTGAGGGGTCTAGGATGATGCGGGCACTCAATAATCACTAAGTCTGCCAGTGGCATACCCAGGCGTCATGTCATTTTGTAACGAGCCACAGTCAGCACACCGGTGATTGTGCATGGTGGGGCATAGTTCTAAATGTGTTGAACCACAAAATTTACATTGAGTAGGATATAAGGGTGTTTTTTTGTGATGGCTCTCGTGATGTTCGGTGGCCACCTTTGAGCTTCCTAAACCGTATTTATTGTCCATAATAACCGCCTACTGGCAAGATCAGGATGTTGTGAAGTTTTAACTTACGCTTTTTTGTTGTATTTAGCAAGCCACCTTAGTCGTGACAAGTTGCTATATGGTGGGCATGAATGGCGCGTGGTTGCTATGCTTGCGCCCATATGCCGTTGGCGTCGATGGAGTTGTCCAGTTATCTACCTGATCGGCTGGCATAAGTTTGGCACACCTGACCAAGTCGCATATAAAGTTGTTTGGATGCAGTTTCTAGACTCACGCGCTGGAGTGAAGTCTGATCATGCCACTTTTATCTACGATCGCGGAAAACCACTGTCAAGTAGGTGCAAGTTTTGGATTTAGTCATGCGCTTCTGTTGGATCTGCACCAAATAATGTTCAGTCTGATGTTTGAACAGCATAAAAAGTGCCCCCAGTAGTCAGAGCTATTGGCAACAGAATCTATAGATGGCTGATATTTCTTTAACATTTGGAAAAGACTTGTCCAAAATGACGTCGTACCATAGTTATGCAATATGCTCGGTGCTATCCCTGTTGACCGTATCGCTATTTGTTCAATGGTACTTTGCATCCGGTATAGGCAATCTTTTCGCCATCATTCAGCGTGACCTCATTGCCACTGATGACAAGGGTAATCGCGCCACTGACATAGCGATTGTCGTTCCCCGCTGCCTTGCTCAGATTCACTTCATGCGTCGGGTAAATCAGCCAAGCGTCACGACCATTGTTCAGCATGCGTAGGTAGAACCGCTTATTGCCTTCACACAGATATTCAGTGGCATCCTTGGGGGCGCGAGCGCGTTCCTTGTTGTCTGATCCGAAAGGGTTGGGCAGACTGATGGTGCTACATGCGCTCAATAGCGTTGCGAATAACGTCATAAAAAAGAACGGTGTCAGTTTCATCTAATATGTATCTTTATTTTCATGTCCAAAGAATTTAACTATATGGCACCGGCACGTGTCAATCGATCCCTTACGGCGACCCAAGCAGGTGAATCTGGGGGTAGTTCTACGAGCAAGTACGCGGCTCCCAAGTCATCCAAGTCGTGCAAACTCGCATAAAGCAACTCTGCGGCCTTGCCTGGCTGGTCAGGTAGGGTCGTTGTAGGGCAGTCGGGCACATTGCCTCCGCCTATCAGCATTGCGGCGCAAGCGGTTTTGCGTTCAGCATATTGCGCATACGCGCTGAGCAAAGCTTGGCGATTATCAAACAAACGCAATGGGGTGTGCGGTGAATAGTGTAGTGCGTGTTGTCCAGGCACTTTAGGAACGCCTTGTGACTGATGTTGTTCTGCTGGTTTAATCTGATGTTCTGCGCCTGCAACTCTACATATCTCTGCCTCGCCAATCATCCCCGGTCTCAACAGTTGCCACTTACCGTCCGCGGTGACGCTGACGATGGTTGATTCAATGCCTACCTGACAGGCGCCACCATCCAGCACCGGGATATGATGACCCAGACCATTTTCTACGTGCTGTGGCGTGGTCGGACTCAGTTGGGTAAATAAATTGGCTGAAGGAGCAGCCACACATAAATCGCCTTTCAGTAGTAGCTCACGTGCCACTGGATGATTCGGTATACGCAAGGCGACCGTCGACTCCCCTCCCCGCACTACTCTGGAAACGTGATCTTGTGCGGGCAGTACCAAAGTGAAAGGCCCAGGCCAGAAGGCCAAGGCCAATTTGCGGGCGGTTTCAGGAAAAGTGGTGGCCCAGTGTCTGATTTGATGTATCTCGCCAATATGCACAATCAAAGGGTGATCAGCAGGGCGCTGCTTGATTGAAAATATCTTTTCGAGTGCCGAATCATTAGTCGCGTCTGCAGCCAAACCGTAAACGGTTTCGGTGGGTATCGCAACGACCCCTCCGTTTTTAAGTTCGGCAATCGCCTGCTCTAAGCTAACACGCATGATGATTGATGGTGAGTAAAACCGCCATTCTACACCTTTACCGTGGCATGTACCGTGGCATGAGTAAAATGCACCCTTTTGAAAAAGGAGCCCGCATGAGCGAGATCACCATTGAGAAGAGCCTCAGTCAGTCGCATTTAGATGCACTGCACGCCCGGTGATGGGGCCGCTACGCAAAACGTAATGAATGCCTATATCCAAAAATCGATCACGCCATGCACTGGAACAAAAAATCCGGAATGGACTATGCCTCTTCCAACTCAAACGCTTTGTGTAGGATGCGCACAGCAAGTTCCAGATATTTTTCATCAATCACAACGGCAATTTTGATTTCTGATGTAGAAATCATTTGAATGTTGATTCCTTCTTCAGCCAGTGTGCGGAACATTTGGCTGGCAATACCTACGTGTGAGCGCATACCCACACCAACGATTGACACCTTGGCGATCTTATCATCGCCGCTAATCTCGCGCGCACCAATATGACCCTGCACTTTGTCGCGCAGAATATTAAGTGCTTTGTTCATCTCATTCTTATGAACAGTAAAAGTGAAGTCAGTTGTGCCATCAGCGCCTGTGTTTTGGATGATCATATCCACATCGACATTAGCATCAGCGATTGGGCCAAGAATCTGATACGCTATTCCTGGGCGATCTGGCACACCAAGCACAGTGATTTTGGCTTCATCACGGTTAAAGGCAATGCCTGAAATGACGGGTTGTTCCATATTATTTTCTTCCTCAAATGTGATCAATGTGCCATCGCCCTCATCTTCGAAGCTTGAAAGCACACGCAATTTAACTTTGTATTTCCCGGCAAACTCAACAGAACGAATTTGTAGCACTTTACTGCCTTGCGATGCCAGCTCCAGCATCTCTTCGAACGTAATCTTGCTTAATCGACGCGCCTCTGGCACCACGCGCGGATCGGTGGTATAAACACCATCCACATCGGTGTAGATTTGGCATTCGTCTGCTTCTAAGGCAGCAGCCATCGCCACCCCAGTGGTGTCAGATCCGCCACGACCAAGCGTGGTAATGTTACCGTTCGCATCCACCCCTTGGAAACCAGCCACCACGACCACATAGCCATCATCCAGATCTTGTTTGATATTGTGCTCATCAATACTCAAGATGCGCGCCTTCGTGTAGGCATCATCCGTGAGAATCTTCACTTGCGACCCGGTATAGCTCTTAGCCCTGACCCCAAGCTCCATTAGTGCAAGTGCAGTCATGCCAATAGTAACTTGTTCACCCGTTGAAACTATCACATCCAGCTCGCGTGGATCTGGATCTGGCATGATTTCCTTGGCCAATGCGATCAGACGATTGGTTTCACCCGACATCGCTGAAACCACCACCACGATTTTATGTCCCATAGCCTTGTAACGCGCAACACGACGTGCCAGATTACGAATACGCTCAGGATTGGCGACTGAAGTGCCGCCGTATTTTTGTACAATAAGTGCCATATATTCTAAAGTCTAAAATTTAGCCACAGATAAACGCAGATACACACAGATAAAATCAAGCCTCATGTATAGTTTTTAAAAATGGCTGTTAGTTAAAAAGTCACAGTGCTCAGAAAAACCAGAATATTAAATCTGTGTACATCTGCGTTTACCTGTGGTTAATTTAGTTTTTCCTTTACCCAAATTTCTACGCTGTTGAGTGCTTTTGGTAGCTGGCTGGCATCCGTACCACCCGCCATTGCCATGTCCGGCTTACCTCCGCCTTTTCCCCCGACTTGCCCTGCCACAAAATTAACCAACTCTCCCGCTTTGATTTTACCGATTAAATCAGCGGTAACGCCTGCTGCCAAGCTTACCTTGCCATCGTTGGTGCTTGCCAGAACAATCGCTGCAGATTTTAATTTATCTTTCAGCCTGTCCATGGTTTCACGTAAGGCATTTGCATCGGCACCCTCAAGCATTGTTGCAAGTACTTTGATGCCACTCACTTCCAGCGCCTGTGTAGCCAAGCCATCTCCTTGAGTGGAGGCAATTTTGGATTTCAAGCGTGCCAATTCTTTTTCCAGTGATTTTGCATGTTCAGAAAGCTGGGCGACTTTGTTGACCAGTTCCGTGGCAGGTGCTTTGAATTCTTCGCTTAATTTTGCGATGAGTGATTGCTGAGCATTGATGAGCCTCAGTGCGCCTTCGCCTGTGGTGGCTTCTACGCGACGTACGCCTGCGGCAACGCCACTCTCTGATGTGATTTTGAACAGACCGATGTCGCCAGTGCGGCTTACATGGGTGCCGCCGCACAGCTCGCGTGAGCTGCCAATGTCCAGTACGCGAACTTCATCACCATATTTCTCACCAAACAGCATCATGGCACCAGTTTTTTGTGCGGACTCAATGTCCATGATACGTGCTTGAGTGGCTGAGTTAGCAAGAATCTCTGCATTAACAATCTGCTCAACTCTTGCAATCTCAGCATCATTCATTGGTGCATTGTGTACAAAATCGAAGCGGGTTTTATCGCCATCCACCAGTGAGCCTTTTTGCTGCACATGCTCGCCTAAAACTTCACGCAGCGCTTTGTGCATCAAGTGTGTGGCTGAGTGGTTACGCATGGTGTTGGCGCGCGCCACTAGGTTCACATTTGCCTGAATCAAGTCCCCAACATTCAGCGTGCCAGTTTTTAATATGCCGTGATGTCCAAATACTGCCGCCTGAACCTTTTGCGTATCTTCTACTGCGAAAATGCCGTTGCCACCTTTGATGATGCCGCTATCGCCGACTTGTCCGCCTGACTCGGCATAGAAAGGGGTATTGTCTAAAACGATGATGCCTTGGTCACCTTCGGTAATTTGTTGCACCTGTACGCCATCTTTGTAAAGCGCAACGATTTGTCCAACCGTTTCCAGCTTTTCGTAACCGTGGAATGTTGTTGCTACGCCATTGTATTCAAGGTTGGCTGTCATTTTGAACTTGCCGGCAGAGCGAGCCTGCTCTTTTTGGCGTGCCATGGCTGCATCAAAAGCGACCGTATCAACTGTTACGTTACGTTCGCGACAGATGTCTGCAGTTAGGTCGAGTGGGAAGCCGTAAGTGTCGTGCAGTTTGAATGCCGTTTCACCATTGAACACATCTTTGGTATTGGCGAGCTCCGCTTCCAGAATGGTCATGCCATTTTCAATGGTTTCAAAGAAGCGGTCTTCTTCGAGTTTCAGCATGTCGGCGATACGTGATTGGTTCGTAAACAGCTCAGGATAGGCTTCGCCCATCGCCGAGACTAAATCAGGCACGATTCTATGAAAGAATGCCGCGCGGCTACCCAATTTGTAGCCATGACGAATCGCTCGGCGAATGATACGACGTAATACATAGCCGCGACCTTCGTTGCCTGGAATCACGCCATCAGCAATCAGGAATGAGCATGCGCGGATATGGTCGGCCAGTACTTTGAGTGACGGGCTGTTCAAATCTGTAGCTTTGGTTTCACGGGCAGCGGCTGCGATGAGTTTTTGGAACAGGTCAATTTCATAGTTCGCATGTACGTGCTGCAACACGGCAGAGATGCGCTCCAGCCCCATGCCGGTATCAACACTTGGCTTGGGCAATTTGTGCATCACGCCAGCTTCGTCGCGATTGAACTGCATGAATACGTTGTTCCAGATTTCGATGAAACGGTCACCATCTTCATCCGGGCTGCCTGGAGGACCACCGAAGTGGTGGTCGCCGTGGTCATAGAAAATCTCTGTGCATGGGCCGCACGGACCGGTATCGCCCATCATCCAGAAGTTGTCTGATGCGTAGCGTGCGCCTTTATTGTCGCCAATGCGGATAATGCGCTCAGTCGGCACACCGATAACTTTGCTCCAGATGTCATAGGCTTCGTCATCTTCGGCGTACACAGTGACTGTGAGTTTGTCTTTAGGTAGCTTAAAAACTTCCGTCAGCAGCTCCCATGCATATTTGATGGCATCCTCTTTGAAGTAATCACCAAAACTGAAGTTACCCAGCATTTCAAAGAAGGTATGATGGCGAGCGGTATATCCCACATTCTCAAGATCGTTATGTTTGCCGCCGGCGCGCACACACTTCTGGCTTGATGTTGCACGGGTGTAGGGGCGTTTATCGAAGCCAAGAAACACGTCCTTGAACTGGTTCATGCCTGCGTTGGTGAATAGCAGTGTCGGGTCGCCATGCGGAACCAGAGAACTGGATGTCACAACTTCGTGACCTTTTGATGCGAAAAAGTCCAGAAAAACCTGACGGATTTCATTACTACTTGGGGTGCTGCTTAGTTTAATTGTCATAACCTGTTTTAATCGTAATTGTTTTACTTGCTAATCATTCACTCGTTAATCAATAGCTTCGTTGTTTAATACTTTTTTAATGATTTCGAAACCAAAACCACGGCTTTGTAAAAATCTTGCCTGCTTAGCCCACTCTTCACGACTCTGTGGGGCGTTTCTAAATTTTTTACGCCAAACCTCGTGTGCGTTTTCGAACTCATTGCCCTTAAGCTGAACAACCGCATCTGCAATCAGCTCGTTGGCGATACCTTTTTCGCGCAGTTCGTGTGCGATTCTTGCGCTACCAAATTTGACTTGTCTTGCATGCACAATCTGCTCGGTAAATCTGACATCTGAAAGCCAACCGCGTGCTTTAAAGTCATCCAGCAACGCTTCGATATCGTCTGATTCCTCAGCAAAGGCTTTTAATTTTTGCCCAAGTTCGTAATAAGAGTATTCGCGCTTTGTCAGATAATCTAAAGCACGCTGACGTAGCGACTTGACCGGCTGTTCTATTTTTCGTCCTTACTTAACTCTCTAGTATTTAGTCATCCTCGCTACGAGGCGCCCCCATAATCTCGTTCAGAGCCTTCATGTTAGCGCGAATCTTTGCGTCAATTTCATTGGCGATGTCAGGGTTCGCACGCAGGAACTCACGTGCGTTGTCTTTGCCTTGACCAATTTTCTCGCCATTGTAGCTGTACCAAGCACCGGCTTTTTCAACCAGCTTGGCGTTTACACCCAATTCAATGATTTCACCTTCACGTGAGATACCCTCGCCATACAAGATATCAAACTCAGCCTGTTTGAACGGAGGTGCCACCTTATTCTTGATCACTTTCACGCGGGTCTCAGATCCAATAACCTCATCCCCTTTCTTAATCGCACCAGTGCGACGAATATCCAAGCGTACAGAGGCGTAGAACTTCAATGCATTACCGCCTGTCGTCGTTTCAGGGTTGCCGAACATCACGCCTATCTTCATGCGAATCTGATTAATGAAAATCACCAGCGTATTCGTCCGCTTGATATTGCCGGTCAACTTACGCAGGGCTTGGCTCATCAAGCGAGCTTGCAGGCCCATGTGAGAGTCCCCCATCTCACCTTCAATTTCCGCACGCGGAGTCAATGCCGCCACCGAATCCACCACCACGATATCCACAGACCCTGAGCGCACCAGCATATCTGCGATTTCAAGCGCCTGTTCGCCAGTATCTGGTTGTGAAATCAATAAATCAGGAACATTCACACCCAATTTTGCCGCATACTGCGGGTCCAAAGCATGTTCAGCATCAATAAAAGCGGCCACGCCCCCCATTTTCTGCATCTGCGCAATCACAGAAAGCGTCAATGTGGTCTTGCCTGACGATTCAGGTCCGTAAATCTCAACGATACGGCCACGCGGCAATCCACCAATGCCAAGCGCTATATCCAGACCGAGTGACCCCGTTGAAACCGCTTGTACGTCTTCACCGATATCACTGTCGCCCATGCGCATGATCGACCCTTTACCAAACTGTTTTTCAATTTGTGAAAGAGCCGCAGAAAGGGCTTTGGCTTTGTTGTCATCCATGGTGTTTACCTTTATTTAAAAGTGCTTGAATTAACGGAGACCTTTGCAGAAGCCTCAGCGGTCATTATTTCACAAATTGCTACTTATAGTAAGGTGCAGCAAGCCCTCCAGACAGACTTTCACTGCCTGCTGACGTACCTCAGCGCGTGTTCCAGAAAAACATTTTGTCGTGGTAATCAGCGGCTTTCCAACGCCAGCCCAGCCAAAGCAGACCGTTCCAACTGGTTTATTTGCCGTACCCCCCGTTGGCCCCGCTATGCCGGTGATGCTAGCGGCAAGATTTGCTCGCCCTTTTAACAGCGCTCCAGCCGCCATTTCTGCAGCCACTTCCTCGCTCACAGCACCAAACTGCTCAAGATTGAATGCTGAAATGCCCAGCATGTCTTTTTTGGCTTGATTGCTATACACCACATAAGCACTATCAAACCAGGTTGAGCTTCCTGGAATCTCCGTCAATAACGCACTCACCAACCCTCCCGTACAGGATTCCGACAAAGTAAGCACACACTGACTACGAACCAGCTGTAACGCGAGTTCGTTCGCTAAAACTTGTAATGTGCGATCAACCATTGCAGTATTTCTAGGCAGAGCATGGCATAACCAGCTGCCAACAAATCATCTAGCATCACACCTAACCCGCCTTTGATATGTTGATCACATTGGCGAATAGGGAACGGTTTCCATATATCGAACAGGCGAAAGAGCGCAAACGCGGCCAACCACCATGACCATTGCACTGGTGTCACGGTTAGCACCAGCATCATCGCCACAATTTCGTCCCAGACGATGGCGCCATGATCAGCCACACCGAGCGCCTCCCCTGTTTTATCACAGCAATAAATGCCAAACGCAAACAGTAGTGCTAAGAGACCAAACTGTATGCTCACCCCCAACGGCGCGATCAATAGATACAAGGGGAAGCCAACCAAAGTGCCGAACGTCCCTGGCGCCTTCTTAGCCAGACCACTGCCAAAGCCCAGCGCAAAAAAACATGCCGGATGAGAAATGAGCAGCTTCAAGTTGGCTTGTGTGGGATTAGCCAAAATGATCATACCCTGCTCGACCGAACGAAAGCGCTTCGCCGCACTCATTCTTGACCACCACTCCTGGCTCGGCCACTATCTCTCCGATGCAACTTAACTGCAGCCCCAACTGCTCGCCAATCTCTATCACACGCGTATAGAGATCCGCAGGCACAGTAAAGCACAACTCGTAGTCATCACCGCCTGTTAAAGCCAAACGCAAAGCCTCTGGATGCTGGACATGGGGAATCAGCCGAGCCTGAACAATGGCACCTACACCGGAACACGCCAAAATATGCCCCAAATCCGCCAGCAGTCCATCCGATATATCAATAGCGCTATTGGCCACGCCTTGCAGAGCCAAGCCAAGCGCCACCCTTGGCATCGGGGCATGCAACGCATCCTCACAGCAAGCGCGTAAATCATCCGGCAGGACTATTTGATGCTGCAAGTGGGCCAACGCCAGCGCAGCATCCCCCAGCCGACCTGAAACCCACACGCCATCCCCGACCTTTGCCCCGCTGCGTTTAATGGCTCGCCCCACGGGCACTTCACCCATGATTTGCACACTAATTGTGAGCGGACCTCGTGTGGTATCACCCCCAATCAAATCGATGTTGAACGCATCTGCGCAGGCGAAAAATCCGCATGAAAACGCTGCCAGCCAAGGCTCGTTCACCTCAGGCAATGCCAGTGCTAAAGTCGCCCACTTGGGCTGAGCACCCATCGCAGCCATATCGGAGACATTCACCGCCAACGACTTCCAGCCTATTGTATAGGGGGCAGCATCGGCAAAAAAATGGGTGCCTGCCACCAACATATCAGCAGAGATTGCTAACTCCATGCCGGGTAATAATGCGATCAAAGCCGAATCATCCCCTACACCCAAAAGAGTCTGGCGTGTAGTGCGAGTGAAATACCTAGCGATCAAGTCAAATTCTAGCGTCATCACTACTTTTTAGGTCTAAACGCTTTAACGACTGCATCATTGGTTTCCAGGTAAGGCGCGCCAATCAGATCGAGACAGTAGGGTACCGCCGCAAAAATACCATGCACTTTCTGATGGCCAGCCTCATCTTTTAAGCCTTCCAGCGTTTGTGCGATGGCTTTGGGTTGGCCTGGGAGGTTGATAATCAAGCACTGTTTGCGGATGACGGCAACTTGTCGTGACAAAATGGCGGTCGGCACAAAATTCAGGCTAATCTGGCGCATTTGCTCGCCAAAGCCTGGCATCTCCTTATCGGCAACAGCCAGCGTGGCCTCTGGGGTGACATCACGCAATGCGGGACCCGTGCCACCAGTCGTGAGTACCAAATGACAACCTTCATTGTCCACCAAATCAATCAAGGTAGCTTCAATTTCATCACGCTCATCTGCAATCAGCCTTGCAGAAAACTGTATAGGACTGACAAGCGCTTTATCCAACCAGCTTTTTAGGCTCGGTATGCCCTGATCCTCATATACACCGCTACTAGCGCGGTCGCTGATTGAAACTAATCCAATTTTAATGAATTCTTTTGTCATTCGCTTGTTACCGTGATTGCATCAAGATTGAATCATATCATCATCAACCACCAAAGGTTTTCTCGGTGTTCTTATATTTTCCCTTGACTACATAGCCGTTAATTGTTGATGTGCAATTTCCAAAGTAGCGGCGAGCATCGCTGTCGGAATAGAGTTATACGGCGCCATCAATCAAACTGCGCCAACCAAGACCATGTGACAGATGGCGGGTCGCTATATCATGGAAACGGCATAAAACAGGAGAGGAATCCCCCTGGAAACTCGAATAAAACCACTCGCATACTGAATCTTTGCGTCGCGCGCGAAAAATTTATCCAAAAACGAAATGGGGGTGAGTAAATCGAAAGTTTGTAGAAAAGCCCTGATCGAGCGATTAACTGCGGCTTTAGGTTTAAGGATGTATATTAGGATGGGGATTAAGGCTAGTGAGAAACTCTAGTGGTGCCCCCACTCTCAAGCAGTCTCACTTTATCACCAGCCTTAAATTCTTCATCCGCCTCTTGCACAATAGCAACTAAGCCGCCACCATCAATTTTTACCGTGATTTCAATACCATCTTTTCTGGTAATACCCTCTTCAATGGCAGAGCCTGCAATCGCGCCCGCTACCGCACCGACTACTGCGGCAATCGTGCTACCTTTGCCATGGCCAATAGAACTACCTGCAACCCCGCCCACAGCACCGCCAGCCACTGCACCAACGGCTGACTTGGTGCCTTCCAACTTCACTTGGCGCACACTTTCCACGATGCCTGTTTTTACGGTATGTACTTTACGTGCTTCGTCTCGGCTGTAAACGCTTCCAGAGTTCGAGCTGGCACAGGCTATCATTAGCAGACTCAAAACACCCATCACTATCAATCTAAAAATTTGCATACTGCTACTCCCTTACATTCTTCTTTTAAAGTGACCTTAACCTAACATCTGCTAAGTTAGACATTGCTACTCTGCAATCGTTTCGCCAGCGAGCGTTTCATTTACTAAAGCCTGTGTGTAGATTGCTTCAATGTCGGTGCGCGTAGGTTTGTGGTTCTGTCCTCCGCGACTGGCAATCTTGATTGCGCCCATCGTTGCAGCCAGTCTGCCACAGGTTGGCCAATCCCAGCCTTTAGCAATGCCATAAAGCAAACCAGCCCGGTAAGCATCTCCGCAACCTGTTGGATCAACAATCTCTTTCGCTTCAACGCATGGAATGTCATAGCGTTGACCATTCGCATAGATTTGGGAGCCATTCCCGCCTAATGTGACGACAAGCGCTTTCACCTTGGTTGCGAGCTGTGCAAGACTGAGGCCGGTTTTGTCCTGAATGATTTGAGACTCATAGTCATTCACAGCCAAGTAGTCGGCCATTTCAATAAAATAAAGTAACTCCTCTCCATTGAACATCGGCAACCCCTGTCCAGGATCAAACATGAACGGGATGCCTGCTTCATAGCATTCGCGGGCATGCAGGAACATACCGTCGCGTCCGTCTGGTGCAATCACAGCCAAACTGACATTGATGGCTTCATTCACACTGTTTTGGTGTGACTCGATCATAGCGCCGGGGTGAAAAGCGGTGATCTGGTTGTCATCGGTGTCTGTGGTGATGAATGCTTGTGCGGTGTATGTTCCAGGTATGATTTTAATATGTGAGGAATTGAGCTGATTTTTGTTTAGCCACTGTGCGTAATTGGCAAAATCTTCCCCTGCTGTTGCCATGATGAGTGGATTGCCATCCAGAAGTTGTAGATTGTAAGCAATGTTGCCTGCCGTACCACCAAACTCACGGCGCATTTCCGGCACATAAAAAGCGACGCTCAGGGTGTGAATCTTATCCGGTAGAATATGATTCTTGAATTGGTCTTGGAACACCATAATGGTGTCAAAAGCGAGTGAACCGCAGATTAGCGTGTGCATAGAGTACTCTACTGGTGAAAAAAGCCTATTATCTTAGCTGTTAGCTGATGCTGGCAAGTTTAAAACGGTTTTACCACCACTAAGATGACGACGGCAGTGAGTATCAATACTGGCAACTCATTAAACCAGCGGAACCATACATGCCCATGCTTATTTTGCTTGTTGCTGAAATCTTTAAGCAGTTTTCCGCAGTACAGGTGATAGCCAATCAGAATAAGTACAAGCGTTAATTTGGCATGCATCCACGCGCCAGAGAAGCCAAAACCCAGCCATAACCATAGGCCGGACCCCAGTGCGAGCACGGCTAGAGGAAGCATAAAGCGGTATAACTTTCTTTCCATGAGCTGTAAACGCTCAGATGTGGCAAGGTCGATATCATGCGCATCCAGTACCATTGCGTGATTGACGAATAATCTTGGCAGATAAAATAAGCCGGCAAACCAGCTGGTAACAAAAATGATGTGTAGTGACTTAACCCAAAGCATTATTGATTCAATTCTTTGTTTAGGCGTTGATGAAGTGCACTGAAGTCCAGATTCCCCATGGTGCGCTGCATTAGATGACCCTTCTTATCATAAATAAAGGCAGTAGGTGTTAGGCTGACTTTTCCGAACTTTTCTGAAATAGCAGCGGTGGTATCGTGCATCACCGGGAAAGGGATGGCCTGCGCTTTACTGTAATTTTCCACTTGGCTGGCCAGATCGTAGTGCATTGCAACCGCGATTATCTCTAGACCTCGGGGATGGTACTGTTGATATGTTTTAATTAGCTCGGGCATTTCTTGGATACAACTAGGGCAGTCAGTCGCCCAAAAGCTCACCAACACGACCTGGTTTTTCAGATGGCTCATGGATATTTGCCTACCATCTAAGGTATTAAAAATAACATCAGGTGCGGTGGCTTTATTATTCAACTGCAGAAACAAAGCGACTAGCAATGCAATGATGACAGTCGGCATCAGTGATTTTTTCAATAGAGTCTTCATGGTAGCAGTATAACGTCTTTAAATGACATACATAGGACAAAACCATTTTAATATGGTCCATATGGTGTGCTCAAGCAAGAATCCATCCCGCAACAAGAGTTTTGGCTTGGGAAAATCAATTGCGGAACTGGGGTGATATTTTAACTGGGTGATATTTAACTTGCAATCCATCTACAAAATAGCTACAATCCTCGGCTACCTTATTTTTAATAATAGCTTTTTAGGAAAAAATCAAATGGCAAATACCGCACAAGCCAGAAAACGTGCTCGTCAGGCAGTTAAGCAACGTGCTCACAACGCGAGCTTGCGCTCAACTTTGCGCACAGCGATTAAGAAAATCATTAAGGCTGTAGAAGCAGGCGACAAAGCTACCGCTACTGTAGCTTACGCTGAGAACGTAAGCGTGATTGACCGCATCGCGGACAAGAAGATTATCCACAAGAACAAAGCATCTCGTCACAAAAGTCGTCTGAATGCCGCAATTAAGGCCATGGCATAAATTTATACCTCGCACAATGCAAATAAAAAAGCCGAACAATTGTTCGGCTTTTTTATTACCTCGCTCTGAATCAAGCCCCGATATTCAATGCCTCTCGCACCTGCATCGCACACTTGATTGCCTCATCCCTACTGGGGTTCAGCACGGTAAAATGCCCCATCTTCCTGCCTGCTCGTGCCTCATGCTTGCCATACAAATGCATCTTAAGCTGTGGATTGTTAAGCGCCAAATGCCACGCAGGTTCGGATTGACCACCATTCGGCCAAACGTCTCCTAAAATATTTACCATCACCGCTGCGCTATGCTGACGCGCACTTCCCAACGGCAGACCAGTCATAACACGCACCTGCTGTTCAAATTGATCCGTGACACACGCATCCAATGTGTAGTGTCCGGAGTTATGTGGACGTGGCGCAATTTCGTTCACCAATAATTTACCGCCACACACAAAGAACTCAACCCCCAACACTCCAGTGTAATCCAGTTTCTCAGCCACACTGATGGCGAGCTTCTGTGCCTGGTGGCTGACAGCGTCACTTCCCCTGGCCGGCACGACACACACATCCAGAATACCATTCAGATGACTATTCTCTGACGTTGGGAAGGACATCACTTGCCCGTGAGCATCTCGCGCCAATACGACTGAGACTTCATAATCCAACTCGAGCATCTTTTCCAGAACACATTCTTCTTGCGAGAATCTCGCAAATGCCTCTTTTGCCTGGGTCTGATCAACCACCCGCGCCTGACCTTTACCATCATAGCCGAATCGAGCCACCTTCAAGATCGCTGGATAGAGATCACTTCCATCATCAGGCAAGTCAGTTTCGCTCCTTATCACAGCAAAAGGCGCTACCGGTAGTCCTGCATTTTTCAGAAAACTCTTCTCACTGACACGGTGCTGGGCAACAGCCACACTTTGCGCTGAAGGGCGCACTGGAACTGTCTGCGCCAATGTTTCCAACGTCGCTGCCGGCACGTTCTCGAACTCAGTCGTCACCGCCAGACATGTCTCCGCCATTTGCTTCAAAGCCGCTACATCGTCATACTTTGCACAAAGGTGCACATCGGCAATCCTACCTGCCGGACTATTCGCGTCAGGATCTAATACCGTCACCTTATAGCCCATCTCATGTGCCGCGATGACAAAAAATCGCCCTAGTTGACCACCGCCTAGCATTCCCAGCATGGCCGGTGGAAGAATCACTTTACTCACACTCATGGTTTTTCACTTAACTCCATGTGGCACACTTTTTCTGTCTGCTTCTTTCTAAACTCACCCAATCTAGCCGCCAAACCTGCATCATGATTCGCAAGTATCGACACCGCAAACAAGCCCGCATTGGCAGCACCCGCCTCGCCGATCGCAAATGTTGCCACGGGTATTCCTTTAGGCATCTGCACAATCGAAAGCAATGAGTCTTGCCCTTGCAAATGCTTAGATGGCACTGGCACCCCTAGCACTGGCAACGTAGTCTTGGCCGCGATCATGCCTGGCAGGTGGGCTGCCCCCCCCGCACCAGCAATAATCACCTGCACACCTTCTTGCGCAGCCTTTTCAGCAAAGCTAAACATCAAGTCTGGCGTGCGATGCGCCGAAACCACCTTTGCCTCATAGGCCACACCAAAGTCTGCGAGCATTTGCGCGGCCTGCTTCATCACAGGCCAATCACTGTCAGACCCCATCACAATGGACACCAATGGTTTACTCATGATTTCATCTCTCTTAACAATCTAATGCACTACAATAACACCAGATTATCCCGATGAATCAATTCTGACTCATCGACATATCCCAATATTTCTGCGATCTCTTGGCTGGATTTACGCATGATTCTAGCTGCTTCGCTCGCGGAATAATTCACCAGACCGCGAGCAATTTCCCGGTCCGTTTCATCCACACATGCCACAACATCCCCGCGCTCAAAATAGCCTTCTACATTGACCACCCCTATTGGCAATAAACTCTTACCTTCAGACATCAGTGCCTGCACTGCGCCAGCATCCAGCACCAATTTTCCCGTCAAGCGCAAATGATCTGCCAACCACTGTTTGCGTGCCGCTGTCTTCATTTGAGTTGTCTTTAGGTGCGTCCCTATCGCCTCCCCAACACTCAGTCGGATCAGCACATCCCGCTCCCTCCCTGAAGCAATGACAGTATGCGCACCACTACGCGCCGCTCGTTTAGCCGCCAATATCTTGGTCAGCATGCCCCCTGTACCAACCACGCTACCTGCCCCGCCCGCCATTTGCTCCAGGGCAACATCTCCTGCGACTGCATGATTGATAAAAGCTGCATTGGCATCTTTACGAGGGTCAGCAGAATACAGCCCCTGCTGGTCGGTCAATATCACCAAGGTATCAGCCTCAATGAGATTCGCCACCAGGGAGCCTAGTGTGTCATTATCACCAAAGCGGATTTCATCGGTAACCACGGTATCATTTTCATTGATAATGGGGATGACTTTCATATCCAGTAAAGTACGCAATGTACTGCGGGCATTCAAGTAGCGCTTTCGATCCGCCAGATCATCATGGGTGAGCAATACCTGCGCCGTATGTAGCTGATGCTGACTGAAACAACTCTCATACATCTGCACCAACCCCATTTGCCCCACGGCTGCAGCCGCTTGCAACTCATTGACAGCCTTAGGGCGCTTTTTCCAACCCAAGCGCTGCATACCTTCAGCAACCGCCCCGCTAGAAACCAATACCATCTGCTTGCCTTGTTGTACCAAGGTGGAGATCTGCTTCGCCCAAGCAGCTATCGCGGCTCTATCCAATCCATTACCACCGTCCGTGACAAGGCTGGATCCCACCTTGACTACAATAATTTTGGCGTCTTGTACTAAGGACTTATGCTCTTGTGCTGTCATTTTGCGCTACGGTTTTTTGTTCTTCTGTGGCAAGCTTTTCAGCTGCTCTATTTTCATCAATATGTTGCATAATGGCATAAGTCAGTTCTTTGCACCCTATCCCACTGATTGCCGAAATCGAGAATACTTGCCCTTTCCAGTCATAATTCCTGATGAATTTTTTCACCACCTCTTCAGCATCCGCTAGCATATCGATCTTATTCAACACCAGCCAACGTGGCTTATGATAAAGCGCCTCGTCATACTTTCTTAGCTCTTCAACAATCGCTTTTGCTTCACGGATAGGATCTACCTCCTCGTCAAAAGGGGCGATATCGACCAAATGCAGTAACAGAGAGGTTCGCTGCAAATGGCGTAAGAATTGATGACCTAATCCAGCCCCATCAGCGGCTCCTTCAATGATGCCCGGGATGTCAGCAATCACAAAACTCCGCTCAGCGTCCACACGAACAACGCCTAGGTTAGGATGCAACGTGGTAAACGGGTAATCAGCCACTTTTGGTTTGGCTGCCGATACCGAACGAATAAAGGTGGATTTTCCAGCATTCGGCAACCCCAGCAACCCCACATCAGCCAACACTTTCAACTCCAGGTAAAGCTCAAGCTCTTCACCTGGCTCACCCTTGGTGCATTGGCGTGGAGCACGATTCATACTGGATTTAAAGTGCACATTACCTAGGCCGCCATTGCCGCCCTTGGCCATCAGCGCACGCTGACCATCTTGACTTAAATCTACCAGCATCTGACCACTGGACTTATCAGACACTACTGTGCCGACAGGCACGCGTAGCACCATATCCTCACCTTTAGCGCCGTAACATTCCGCGCTACGACCATTCTCACCGCGCTGCGCTCTGAAACTACGCGTATATCGGTAATCTACCAGCGTATTGATATTACGGTCAGCCTCCACAATAATCGACCCACCGCGTCCGCCATCACCACCGCTAGGGCCGCCCATGGGCTCATATTTCTCTCGACGAAATGTGGCAACACCGTTACCACCATCTCCTGCGTAGACTTTGATTGTCGCCTCATCAATGAATTTCATATAAACCTAAACGTATATTCAGCCATGCCCAGGATGCAACAAACATAAAAGAGACCTTTACAGAAGTGCTTATCTGAATGAAGAGCGAGGCGCACGGAACACAGAAACCGGGATAGTATACGGCATACAGCGTGGTTGCGACAACGCCAGTTACGGTGCAGGCTAACTCACGTAGCAACATTAAGCCACGAAGTGGCGACCGTAACCAAAAAACCGAGCAACGCAGTGATTCGCCATAAAAAGCCGTTTTGCAAAGGTCATTAAGTGTACCAAATAAAAAAGCCCCATCAAAACGACAGGGCCTCTTTGCTTAATGCGTAAAAATTAAGCTGGAATAATATTCACTGTCTTACGTCGCAACGCACCTTTAACAGCAAAACTCACCTTGCCGTCAGCTTTAGCATACAACGTGTGATCTTTGCCCATTCCGACATTTTCACCCGCATGCATTTTTGTACCGCGCTGACGCACGATGATACTACCTGCTGTAACAAATTGCTCACCGAATGCTTTAACGCCTAGGCGCTGCGCCTGTGAATCGCGACCATTACGTGAACTACCGCCTGCTTTTTTGTGTGCCATGATTTAATCCTTAATTCTTGAATTACTTATTTAGCAGCAATTGCTTCAATTTTAATTTCAGTAAAACTTTGGCGATGCCCTTGTGTTTTACGATAGTGCTTACGACGGCGCATTTTGAAAATCATCACCTTGTCACCACGACCATGTGACAACACAGTTGCCTTAACTTTTGCACCTTTAATGATAGGTGAGCCAATCGTCGTATTGTCGCCGTCTGAAACCATCAATATCTGATCCAAAGTCACAGTACCACCGACTTCAATGTCCAATTTCTCAACTTTTAATTTTTCGCCTTGAGCAACGCGATATTGCTTACCACCAGTTTTGATTACTGCATACATGATTATGCCTTTAACTCACACATCAAAAGAATCGCGCATTATACGCAAAATCTACCACAAAGCAAATCCTAAATTATGCAATAAATGAAAAATTGCAAAACTTGCTGTTAAGTCAGGATTTTCTCACCTACGACACCCTTAAGACAAGCAGATAATTTGACTCTCCATCATATGCGCTGTGCTAGAATAGCGGCAATTTTTGTGGACTCCTGAACGTGATATTAGGTAGCATTCAATCTTGTATCGGTGACGATATGCACTTGGTGGACTCGGTCATCCGCGACTCACTTCACTCCGAAGTGACGCTAATTAACCAAATTTCCGAATACATCATCAACAGTGGTGGCAAGCGTCTACGCCCCATGCTGGTATTGCTTTCTGCTGGCTTATTTGGTGACATTCAGCCTAATCATCATAAACTTGCGGCCGTCGTAGAGTTCATTCACACCGCAACCTTATTGCATGATGATGTTGTGGACGAATCTTCAAAACGTCGCGGCCAAAGCACAGCCAATGCGCTGTACGGAAACGCCGCCAGCGTCTTGGTAGGTGACTTTGTTTACTCTCGTGCTTTCCAGATGATGGTTTCCGTACAGAACATGCGCGTGATGGAGGTGTTAAGCAACGCAACCAACACCATTGCTGAAGGCGAGGTACTTCAGCTTCTTAATATTCACAACGCCGACATCACCGACGAGGCTTACCTGCAAGTAATCCATTACAAAACAGCCAAACTGTTCGAAGCAGCCACTCGCCTAGGTGCCATCATTAACCACGCCAGCCCGAACGATGAAACCGCTCTTGCAAGGTATGGCATGCATCTTGGCACAGCCTTCCAACTGGTTGATGACATCCTCGACTATAATGGCGACAGCGAAGCTATTGGCAAAAATCTTGGTGACGACCTTGCTGAAGGCAAACCGACACTCCCCCTGCTCTATGCAATGCGCAACAGCAATGCTGAACAAAGTCAATTAATTAGGATGTCCATCGAGAGCGGAGGACTTGACCACTTATCCAAAGTCATTGATATCGTCAAAAACTCTGGCGCTTTGGAGCACGTTAAAAAACTAGCAGAAATTGAGTCTGCCCTATGTTACACATCAATTGAACATTTCCCACCGTCGACCTTTAAGCAGGCATTGTTAGATTTAGCAGACTTCGCTGTGAAGCGTAGTTTTTAACTCCCTCTAAAGACTCCTAGTGCCTGATAAAACACTTTAATTTAAAGTGATTTTCTCGCCTGTTTCTGCATGATAATAAGTCAAGTGAGCGCAATCGCTAGTGCCCGAGGTCAGTGAGCCATCAAACAACGACTCGCCGTCAACATCGACCACAGCATAGCCATTATGATAGAGCGTGACCTCTGCCACCTTGGGCGTCTTGTTGGATACATCCCGCATTGAGAAACTAATACAGTTCTCGCCCTCATCCTCTGAATATACCTGCCAGCCCCGCCCACCTGCTAACTGGGTCAGCCAGCCGGGCAAGTCAACCTCCACGCGACAGATGACAGGCTCATCCCATTCCAGATGATGCGCCTCCGCCTGAGAAAACTCAGTTGCATCTTGTTGATTAGTCATGATTGTCATCTTGTTTACCTCCAGCCTTACATATTGTCATTATAATGTCGATTCAACATCTCTACCCATTAATGGTGGCATAGCAGGAAAATTTCAAGCACACACTGACTAACATTTCCAGTTATAGAGTTGCCACAGCTCAATAACGATGCGATGATACATACCGTTTACATTTAAGGAAGCATTGACTCTAATTCATGAGTAAAGTTAAGGATTCAATGACAGATTCACTGATCGCAATATCTCACTTACTACAACAAAACGAATATGTCTTTATTGTCGCATCCATCATCTTCGGTCTGATGGTCGGTAGCTTTCTGAGCGTGGTCATCCACCGACTACCGAAAATAATGGAGAATGAATGGCTCCAAAACTGCCTAGAGCTACAAGGCAAAGAAATACCGAGCCAAGCCCGCTACAACCTGATCACCCCTCGCTCAGCTTGCCCAAAGTGCGAGCACCAGATTTCTGCATTGGAGAACATTCCCATCATCAGCTTCCTTGCATTGAGGGGCAAATGTCGCGCATGCCATACGCCTATTAGCGTGCGCTATCCGCTCACAGAAGCCCTTTCCGGACTACTCATCGGATTAATCAACTGGAAGTTTGGCTACACGACTTTGACACCTTTTGCATGGATATTTACTTTTGCCTTAATCGCACTGACTCTTATTGATTTCGACACACAGCTATTACCTGACGATATTACACTCCCCTTACTTTGGACAGGACTACTATTCAACCTCAATAATGGATTTACAGACATCCAATCCGCTGTAATCGGCGCAGTAGCCGGCTACCTGATGCTCTGGTCAGTCTACTGGTTATTTAAGCTCATACGTGGAAAAGAAGGAATGGGCTATGGCGACTTTAAATTGCTCGCCGCAATCGGCGCATGGTTCGGCTGGAAAATGCTACCCGCCGTCATCCTGCTCTCTTCCGCACTTGGCGCGATTGTCGGCATTTTACTCATCATAATCACAAAGCGTGACAAAGAAGTCCCCATGCCGTTCGGACCATTCTTGGCCATAGGGGGCATCTCTGCCCTATTCATTTGGCCAACAACTGGCCAACCTCTATTTACCCTCACCATCGTCACCTTAACTTAGAAAATAAATCATATGCATACCATCGGACTGACTGGCGGAATAGGTTCTGGAAAAAGCGAAGCAGCAAAACTATTTTCAAGACTGGACGTACCGATTGTCGACACGGACATCATCGCTCACTCGCTTACCGCCAATGGCGAACCAATGTTAGCTCATATCGCAACCACATTTGGCCCAGACTTCCTAAATGAAGATGGGGCGCTAAATCGTGCCAAATTAAGAACCCATATATTCAACAACCCTGATGAGCGAAAAAAGCTCGAAACATTGCTACATCCCGCAATTTACGAACGAGCGGTAGCGCAACTTCAGGACAACCAAAAGCGATTGAACCCCGACTATCAGATACTTGTTGTCCCTCTATTGTTCGAGGCGGATAAATACTTAGCACTTGTACAAGAAACTTTAGTAATTGACTGCTTGGAGGAGACTCAAATCAAGCGCGCCTCAGCACGGAGTCATCTAACCGAACTGGAAGTCAAGACCATCATCCAAGCACAAATGTCTGGTAGCGACCGATGCAAGCTTGCCAACCACGTCATAGACAACAACGGGACACTCGATGAATTGGCGGAAAAAATTCATAAGACCCATGAAAAATTCATTAAAACTTGCATAGTGAGTAAATAAGTTTAATAATTCTGTCAACTTTGAAGCACCCACTGAATCTTCTTTCTTGATCGTTAACCACGACATGGGGATATTGGCTACAAACGAAATCATGGCGAGTTACGATTATCCATTTAATGAGCGCGTACGGACATTGTTGCGCGTGGAGGACTTGTTTGCAAAAGTCTTGTTCAATGTCCAATCCGATCATGAATGCCATCATCACTTCGCACTGATCACACTCATGCAAATCCTAGATGTGATTGACAGAGCCGAGTTAAAGCTGGATTTGCTACAAGAACTTGATAGACAGAAGAATGCTATGCGCGCATTGGTAGGCAATCCCGCCATTGCATCGGACATCCTGAACAAAATGCTGGGTGATATTCAACGTGTCTCGGAAAACTTACGAATAGAGGCCAGCAAAATTGGCCAAACGTTACGTGCCAACGAGTGGCTAATGGGCATCAAACAACGCGCCATTATCCCTGGTGGACTCTGCGAATTCGACCTGCCGTCCTACCACTACTGGCTAGGACTCGATGAAGCCAAAAGAAGAGAAGACCTCAACATGTGGATAAAGCCGCTGTTACCCATGCATGAAGCCATTGTGATTATTCTGCGCATACTGCGCGGCAGTGGCACCGCCTGCAAATTGCTGGCTACAGAGGGCGCTTATCAGCAAATGCTCACAGGGACTAAACCCGCTCAAATGATGAGGATTGAAATTAACGACAACTTAAACTGCTTCCCCGAAGTAAGCGCCAATAAATACGCAATTAACATTCGCTTCAATAAACTTGATATTGCACAAAAACCACAAAAAGCTGAAGAGGATGTCGCATTCTCTCTGACACTTTGCAATTTGTAACCCCTGATTGATTTACGATGACCTTCAATGTCATGACCACGACAAAAGTACGCTTAGTCACCTGCCCGACCTGCAAAAAATCATCGGAGTTTTCTTTGGAAAACCCGTATCGTCCATTTTGTTGCAAGCGTTGCAAAATGATTGATCTCGGCGCATGGGCAAGCGAGCAATACACAATCCCAGCGACAAAAAATGATGAATTCAATAACGACCTAACACCACAATAACCTACTCACTGAGAAATACACATGTCCCTTAGATCTCGCTACAAACTATTACAATTGACCTCTTTTTTTGCCATAACTTGCGCACTGGCATACCACGCCCACGCTGATGATTCCAAAACACGGAACAAGGATTTCAGCAGTGTGGTCGCCATGGAAAACGCATGGGTCTCCCCCACACAAAAAGGACAAACCGTCGGATCGGCCTACATGACGCTTACCAGCAAACAAGATGCAACACTCATTAAAGTTGAGAGCAATGTCGCCAAAGCGGTAGAAATCCATAGCATGTCCATGGAGCGAGGGGTTATGAAGATGCGCATGCTTGACAACCTTGTGCTCTCTGCAGGAACTCCCTACCAGCTCGAACCTGGCGGGTTGCACTTGATGCTGTTTGACTTAACAACACCACTCAAAGTCGGCGGGGAGGTTGAGTTCGAACTCACTTTCAAAAACCAAAAGAGCGAGACTTTCAAACAACGGATAAGAGCAAAAATACGGACCGAAGAATGTGCAAACGATGCCCATGCTCACCACGGACATCATTAAGCGACTGCGCGCTTAAATTTGCCAAGCGCTCCGCAACATGGCAATCCCATGGGCACCATGAGACCTAGCCGTATGCAAATCTGTTAGCGTCATGCCGCCCAGCGCGTAGACCGGGATAGGATAATGCTTAATCAGGTTTGAAAACCCCCGCCACCCTAAATGCGCTTGCCCCTCATGGCTGTGTGTGGGTTGTACCGGGGAAAGAAGCACATAGTCCAATCCTAATTGAGTAGCACGAGCCAACTCTTCGGCATTATGGCAAGACGCACCGCATAATAATTCATCAGGCCGCTCTTGCATGCTGTGCAATTGGTGCGATGTCAAATGCACCCCTGCCGCACCTAATTTTCTCGCCAATCCGATGTCTGAATTAATAAAAACCTTTGCCCCAAAGGGCGTTGTCATTTCAATCACGCGCTCTGCAAAGCATTCCAGATCTTCTGGCGAAAGCTGTTTTTCCCGCACCTGTATCATCATGAGACCATGACTAACTGCTGTTCTTAGGCGTTCAAAGAAAAGCTCCTCCCCCAGCTCGCTCAAATGCGTAATTGCATAAACAGGTGACAACCCAAGCCCATTCAATATCGAGGCATTGGCAGGCAACATGGGCCCCACCTTCACATGTTCCGGATTTTGCCAACTGAGTACCTGTCGCTCCAATCCTTGAGGATCCCCATCCCATTGGACAACAACAAAAAAATGTAATTTAACAGTCTTGGCTGGAGACTCAAGCATCCCAGTTGCAGTGTATTGAGCTGGATACGCATAAGTGCGTGTCAGCCACGGATAGAATTGCCTGACGCTGATGCCCAGCTCCTCTTTTAACTCTCTTACCAGCGCATGCTCTGGGGTTTCATTGAGCTCGACTTTCCCACCTGGGAACTCCCAATAACCAGCCCAAGGTTTACCTGCAGGACGCTGCCCCAACAGCACTAAGCCATTATCGCGCAGTATTACGCCAACTGCGGCATGCGTAATTTCGCCAACATGCCCGCTGCTCGACATTGACCCTGTCAAATCCACTTAACGCCTGAATTAATCTCGCGCCAAACGATTAAGAGCGATAGTCCGCATTAATCTTGACGTAATCATAGGAAAAGTCGCAGGTCCAAATCTTAACACTTTCAGCACCTCGATTAAGTACCACGCGCACAAGAATATCGGACTCTTTCATGATGGCGACCCCTTGCTCTTCCAGATAAGAAGCAGCTCTGCCACCTTTTTCAGCTACCAGTACATCGCCCAGATACAGTCGCAATGTGTTCACATCAAGATCCTCCACCCCGGCATAGCCTATCGCTGCTAAGATGCGGCCCAAATTAGGGTCGGATGCGAAGAAGGCGGTTTTAATTAGTGGCGAATGTGCGATTGCATAGCCCACTTTGCGACACTCATCTACACTCTTGCCGCCCTCGACACTTACCGTCATGAATTTGGTTGCACCCTCACCATCGCGCACGATTGCTTGAGCCAATTCAACGGCAACATCCGTCAAGGCATCTCGCAACTTAATAAAGTCCGCACTATGCTCCGTGATTTCTGGATTTCCTGCCTGATTGGTCGCCATCAAAACCAAGCTGTCATTGGTTGAAGTGTCGCCATCCACGGTAATGCAGTTAAATGACTTATTCACGGCATATTGAATGACATTCTCTAGCGCTGCCTGACTCACTGCCGCATCGGTTACGATATAACCCAGCATGGTCGCCATGTTAGGATGAATCATGCCAGAGCCTTTACTGATACCCGTGATGGTCACTGTTTTGCCGCATAACTGAATCCGCCGCGATGTCCCTTTGGCAACAATGTCTGTTGTCATAATCGCTTCAGCAGCGTTCAACCAGTTATCTTCCTGCAGATTGGCAATTGCCGCTGGCAAACCGGCAATTACTTTATCTACTGGCAAAGGTTCAAGAATCACACCGGTAGAAAATGGCAACACTTGATTAGCCTGAATATTCAGCAAAGCGGCCAATGCATCGCAGCTTTGCTGAGCGCGACTAAGGCCATCATCACCCGTACCAGCATTGGCACAACCGGTGTTAACCAACAGCGCACGTATGCCCGATTTTTGCGCCAAAAAGTCTTTACACAGAATCACCGGCGCGGCGCAGAAACGGTTCTTGGTGAACACGCCAGCCACGCGACTACCTTCTGCCAATGTCATAACCAATACGTCTTTGCGGTTAGGTTTTCTCACACTGGCTTCCGTGAAGCCCAACTTCACACCCTTAACAGGCAAAAGTGACGAAGCTTGTGGAGCGGTTAATTTAACTGGCATATGACTTCCTTACTTGACTCTAAAATATGTTCAAAACTATCAGGATTATCCAACTATGGGCAACCTAAGCGCGACGCCAAGTAGTGCCTTGTGGCGAGTCTTCCAAAACAATACCGGCAGCCGCCAGTTGCTTGCGAATCGCATCTGCCTGTGCAAAATCTTTATTTTTCTTTGCGCTCAGTCTTGCCTGAATCAGTGCATCAATATCCAACGCTTCACCCGCGAACACATGGGCTGCGTCACCCTGTAAAAACTCCTCTGGGCTACGCTCCAGCAGACCCAATATGCCTGCAAGATTCTTAAGCAATCGGACCGACGTTAGCGCTTTGCTCTTATTGATCTCATTTGCAAGATCAAACAACACTGCAATCGCTTCGGGGGTATTAAAGTCATCATTCATCGCATCTCTGAATCTCGCTGCTTGCGGATGTTGCCAGTCAATTGTCAAATCTACCACTTCATGTCCGCGCAAAGCTGTGTATAGGCGAGTAAGTGCCGATTTCGCATCATCTAAATGCTGATCGCTATAATTGAGTGGGCTACGATAATGCGCACGCAGAATAAAAAAGCGTACGACTTCTGCATCGTACTTCTCTAACACGGTACGTATTGTGAAGAAATTGCCCAGTGATTTGGACATCTTTTCATCATCCACACGGACAAAACCATTATGCATCCAATAATTCACCATCTTGCATGGTTTGCCATCGTGGCTATGCGCAGCTTCTGATTGCGCAATTTCATTCTCATGATGCGGAAACTGCAGATCCTGTCCGCCACCATGAATATCAAAATGATGTCCAAGGTGATGCGAGCTCATCGCAGAACATTCAATATGCCACCCCGGGCGCCCCTTGCCGCTGTTTGGGCCACCAAAGGGCGAATTCCAGCTTGGCTCACCCGGTTTGGCTGCTTTCCACAACACGAAATCCATCGGGTCCTTTTTGAACGTATCTACTTCCACACGCTCACCCGCTCGCAGGTCCTCGAGTGATTTACCCGATAATTTACCGTAACCAGGAAAATGGTTCACTGAATAGAACACATCGCCATTATCCGCGCGATAAGCAAATCCTTTCTCAATCAATGCATTGATCATCTCAATCATGCCTTGCACAAACTCTGTTGCCTTAGGCTCGATATCAGGACGTATCACACCTAATCGGGCTGCGTCCTCATTCATTGCCTCAATGAAGCGCTGTGTCAGCTGAGCGATGGTTTCGTTATTCTCATTGGCTCGTTTGATAATCTTATCGTCGATATCGGTAATGTTGCGCACATAGGTCACATCGTAACCTGACGCACGTAACCAGCGACTCACCATATCAAATACCACCATCACCCTTGCGTGTCCCAAGTGGCAGTAGTCATATACGGTCATGCCGCATACGTACATACTAACTTTTCCATGAACAATAGGGGTGAAGACTTGCTTTTCGCGTGCTGAGGTATTGTAAATTTTAAGCATAATTGGGCTACAGGTTGTTAAATTACTCGCTTCCACTACATGCGTCTCTAAAAAGGATCATCTCTGGATGCGTAGTGAAATTTATTGATTTTCCCCCATGAAGTCTTGGAGGTTGCATGCGCTATTGATAGAATTACACCTTAATCTAGATTTTTAGGCGATTTTCATCTACTTGAATGCTAACCTTCTCACCTTGCACTCTAATTTCGTGCAAATGTTATCAATTCAAGTCCTAATGAAAAATCTGAGTTTAATCTATTTAACTTACTGCGAAAAGTATATCACAATGAACAATTTTATTGCCCCACTGACCCCGTCCATCATTAAGTTGGTGCTGATTGCTGCAGTAAGTTTCACGCTCTCAACAGCGCGCGCAGATGAACTTAAGGAAATCTCGCAGTTGGCCGACCAAGGTCAAGTTGCTGTTGCCCTTGATCGGGTGAGCACGTTCATTGCCGCCAATCCAAAAAATCCCCAGGCAATTTTCATGAAAGGGGTTTTACTTGCGGAACAAGGACGTCGTGACGAAGCTATCAAAACGTTCACCGAAGTCACTGAAAAGTTCCCGAACCTGCCTGAACCCTATAACAATTTGGCAGTGCTGTATGCCGACCAAGGCCAATTTGACAAGGCACGTAAAGCGCTTGAGACCGCTATCAAAACCCATCCAACCTACGCAACTGCACATGAAAATCTAGGTGATATCTATGCGCGCATGGCCAGTGAAGCCTACGACAAGGCGTTGCAACTCGATACCAGCAACACCCGCGCCCAAGGCAAGCTTTCATTGATTAAGGACCTGTTCGGCACCGGCAACAAAACAACCATTGCCTCGGTAAAAGACACCACAAAAAACACAGCCGACACCAAACCTGCTGACAACAAGAAAGAAAGCAATGCCCCTGTTACAGAAAAAACAGCCAATGCTCATGAAACAATCACCTCCGCCGTCAACCAATGGGCTCAAGCTTGGTCCAACAAAAACCTAAAGCATTACTTTGCCAGTTATAGCGATACATTTAAACCATCCAAAGGGCTAAGTCGCCAAGTTTGGGAAGAGCAGCGACGGAATCGCATCAACAAACCATCTAAAATTAACGTGGAACTTTCCAATATCATCATTGCCTCTAATGGGAGCGATTCCGCGAACGTCAAGTTCAAGCAAACGTACCGCGCGGACGGAAAACCAATTCGAACTACCAAGACTCTGATCATGAAAAGAGTCAGTGATAGTTGGCTGATTGAAGAAGAAATCGCAAATAACTAAGTTATAAGAATATGGTAGCGAACAAAGTTCTGACCTATACCCTACTGGCGATGATCACGCTCACCCCGTGGAACGCCACCGCGGTGCATCGATTTAGCCTGAGCAACTTGTTGCCTAAGGCTAAGTTGAGTACGTTCTTTGGTGACAACACCCGCAACCCTGCAGATTTAGCCGAGAACTTATTGGTGAAAGGTCTGCTGGAAATCACTCAAGGTCAGAACGAAAAAGCACTTAACACAATCGATCAGGTCATTAAAGCCACCCCCAACTTCAAACTTGCACATTTGGTGCGTGGGGATTTACTGATGGCGCAAGGTAGGTCTATACAATCATTTGGCAACCATGGCACTAACCAGTCAGAGCAGATTAAAGACCTTCAAGATGAAGCACGGGCGAGAATCGAGAGTTATCTATCGCAAAGAAACAGAAAAAAAATACCTGACCTCATCATTGCCCCCAATGAGCAACAGTCGCATTTAATTGTGGTAGATGCTGACAGATTCAGGCTCTACTTGTACAAAAATGAAGACGGCACGCTTAAGTATATGGCCGACTACTACGTGACTGTAGGTAAGAATGGCATCATCAAACAATCGGAAGGTGATAAACGCACGCCTATCGGTGTGTATGTTGCCAGGTCGAAACTCACTCAACCGTTGCCAGATTTTTACGGAGACGGTGCATTTCCGCTTAACTACCCTAATGCCTGGGATAAAGAAAACAACCGCAACGGATCTGGCATCTGGATACACGGCACCCCAAGCAATACCTACAGCCGCCCGCCACGTGCGAGTGATGGATGCATTGTCGTCACGAATCAAGATTTACAAGCACTGGCGCCCTACCTGCAATCCGGCAAGACGCCCGTCATCATTGCCAATCATCTTAATTGGCTTGATAACACCGATCAAGCGACAGCAAAACAACAAACGCTTAGCGCCACCATCGATCAATGGTTGAATGACTGGCGTGAGCAAAACACAGAAGCATACCTTTCTCATTACTCAAAAGAATTTAGCAGCAACGGCATTCTCTATCCACAATGGGCAGAGCATAAACAGCGTGTGCAAACTGGAAAACCAGAGGTCACCATATCACTCTCTGACATGAGTATCTTTTCCTACCCAGATGAGCAAAAACAAATGGCTGTAGTCGATTTTGTCCAATCATTCAACAGCGCAACATTAAAGAACAAAATGTATAAACGTCAATACTGGATACAAGAAGACGGTCACTGGAAGATCATCTACGAAGGCGCTGCTTAATCTGGCCTACAACCATGCCCTAATCGGCGATCCAATACCAACCAAAGGAAACGATATGCGTTATTTACTTGCGGTCTTTGCACTTGCTATCTCCTGCAGTCATGCAGTCGCAGCCAATCCCCAAGTCACGATTGAAACCAACCAAGGCAGCATCATTCTAGAGCTGTACCCTGAGAAGGCTCCAAAAACCGTTGAGAACTTTTTAAAATACGCGAACTCTGGTTTCTATAAGGACACCATTTTTCACCGTGTAATCAACAACTTCATGATTCAAGGCGGTGGCTTTACCGCCAGCATGGCCGAAAAGGAAACACTCGCACCAATTGCCAACGAAGCGGCCAATGGTCTTAAAAACGAGGTCGGCACCATTGCGATGGCCAGAACCTCTGAGCCAGATTCAGCCACATCCCAATTTTTTATCAACTTACAGAATAATGCTTTCTTGAATTTTAGGGGGGCAGAGCCTGAGTTGATTGGTTACTGTGTATTTGGACGGGTCTTGAAAGGGATGGATGTGGTTCGTGAAATCGGAGTTACACCAACTGGTTATGTTGGTCCCTATGCTGATGTCCCCAGAACGCCCATTACAATTCTGCAAATAAAGGTTCGTGAATCAAAGTAATCGACATTATCAAATTTATCTTCAATCTCTCATAAGGAATCATCGTGGTTAAATTACAAACGAATTTTGGTGACATCACACTAGAGCTCAACTTAGAAAAAGCACCTGTCAGCGTCGCTAATTTCTTGCAATATGTTGACAATGGCTTTTACGACGGAACCATCTTCCACCGCGTCATCAATAACTTCATGATTCAGGGAGGCGGTTTTGATACGTCGATGAATCAGAAACCAGCGGATGCTGAAATCAAGAATGAAGCTGACAATGGTTTAGCGAATGACAAATACACCATCGCCATGGCACGTACATCAGCACCGCATTCAGCGACTTGCCAGTTCTTTATCAATGTATCTAACAATGACTTCTTGAACCATACCGCACCCACAGGTAGCGGTTGGGGGTACTGTGTGTTCGGCAAAGTCATCGACGGAATGGATGTCGTTGACAAAATCAAGGTCGTAAAAACCACCAATGCTAGGGGTCATCAAGATGTTCCTGCAGAAAATGTGATCATTGAGCGTGCTTTTCGCGTTTAATCCAAACGCGGTGAGCAAACAGGCACAAGCTGAGCTGTTATGAGTCAGACTGAAGGCAGCGCAATATCAGATGCAACTCAGCCCGGCCCATCTTCAGCCAATGTGATTGCATTGCACGGTGCTGACGGTACTCCAATAAGTTGCTGCCTGTTCATTTCAGACCTTCATCTCTGTGCCAGTCGCCCTGCAATAACCCACACTTTTCTTAAATTCTTATCGCATGAAGCCCGACATGTTGATGCCATTTTTATCCTAGGAGATCTGTTCGAATATTGGGCGGGAGATGATGACATCGAGGATGAGTTTCACAAAAGCATCATTCAGGCATTCCAGACACTTAGCCAAAACAACACCAAGATATTTTTCATGCATGGTAATCGGGATTTTCTGATTACGGACACATTTTGTGACAAAGCCAAAATTACCTTACTGCAAGATCCGACACTCATTGAAGTACATCAAACAAAGATACTACTGAGCCATGGCGATACGCTTTGTACGGATGACACAGATTACCAGACATTTCGCAAACAAGTACGGAATCAACAGTGGCAATCAGAATTTCTGAACCTGCCTCTTGCTGTTCGCAAACAACACATTGCGGCCATTAGACGGCGCAGCGAATCTGACAAATCAAAAAAATCCTCTCAAATCATGGATGTCAATGCAGAGGCCATTCATTTGTTGCTAAAAGCGTATGATCACCCAGCGCTATTGATTCATGGTCACACCCATAGACCCGCCCAGCACACCATGATATTGGATGGGCATCAAACCACTCGCTGGGTACTGGGTGACTGGTACGAACAAGGAAGTTACCTTTCTTTATCCAAGACGGGATTAGAGAGCAAATCACTTTAAGCATTACGGTTGGTAACCTAAAATTTTTGACTCATCCACTTCATCGATCTGTTCGGACGAACGGCTACAATATCAATTTGCCAGAAATGAATAATAAGCACACGAACTTTCACGCGCTTTAGCGCGTAAAGTTGGAGTCACGGGGGCTGCACCTGTGGTAAAACTCACTTCCGCATGAGCCACCGATTGACCCATCTAACTTACGCGCCATCATCAGCGCAATGACAAAACGTCCTGCATGTCAAACAGGCCTGTTTGCTTACCTGCCAAAAATTTGGCTGCACGCAATGCACCCACCGCAAACGTGGTACGACTGCTGGCTTTGTGTGTAATCTCCACCCGCTCGCCTATGCCGGCAAACACCACGGTATGATCACCCACCACATCACCACCCCGCATGGTCGCAAAACCTATCTTGCCGGCTGTACGCTCACCAGTGACGCCTTCGCGCGCATAAATGGCACAGTCAGCCAGATTTTGGCCGACACCCTTTGCAGCCGCCTCACCTAAACGTAGCGCGGTTCCTGAAGGGGCATCCACCTTATGCCGATGATGCATCTCGACCACTTCAATATCGTAACCTGAGTTCAGCACTTTGGCTGCCTGCTCAACTAAGTTGATCAGCAAGGTCACCCCCACGCTCATATTAGGTGCAAATACTATAGGAATATTCTTGGATGTAGCCTGAATAGCCAGCTTCTCTTCGGCAGAAAAACCCGTTGTACCTATGACCAGCCCAACCTTGGCTTTTTGACAAGCTTCCAGATAAATCATGCTAGCTTCCGGACGCGTAAAGTCCACCAGCACATCAGCCCCCTTTAGCGCAGCTTCAACATCATCAGTTAGCTTAACGCCCGTTAATTTACCAAACTGCTCACCAGCATCCTTTCCCAATCGCGCACTCTCGCTACGGTCCAATGCACCATGTAACACCAACGCACTGTCCGAAAACACGCTTTCTAACAAAGCATGGCCCATTCGACCTGTACAACCAGCAATCACGACTTTTAGGGGATGACTCATTACCATTCAAACCTATCTTAATAAAACTCAAAATAAAACACCACTGCGACTGATGTCATGCGCAGATACACAGCAACTAGGTACATCGCAGTGTAGCAAGATATCAGCAAACACGGGCGCCGGAACAGGTACAACCCATCACTAGAAACCAATTCTCTCTAAAATTCTGTCAAAAAAACTGGGCTCATTCTCCGGCGGAAAATCTTTAGGCTTAGGCACCGTCTTGTTGCCTGCACGCGGAGCATAATCAGCAGGCTTGACCTCTGGCTCCAATGTGACGGAATGCAAAGTTCTATCAAACAACAGCCTAGATTCCGTTGGATAGATAGACGGCTTCACTGGCTCAGCAGGAGGCAATGCTTGCGACGCTGATGACTCCTCTACCCTGACTCCATTAGCCTCCACAACAGGAGCGACTTGCTTGACAGCAGGTTTAGGAGTTTCCGGTTGAGCGGCAACGACTTCAGGTGATGATGCTGTGGGCGGCAAGGGAGCAGATTCTGGCACCGCCACAGGCGCCACGGGGGTAGCCTCAAGCGGGACTGCCAGTATTGATTTAGGCTCTTCAGCCGTGGGAGCTACCGCAGTTTTCTTAGCCTCCGCCTCTGCTGCCGATTTGGCAAGCGCCTCTGCCTTGGCTTTTGCAGCAGCCTCTTTTTCAGCTGCTTTTTTTGCTAACTCAGCTTCATCTTTCTCCCAAAATTTGAGTTTGCTGAGTAAACCCTTTTCTTCAGGCTTCTTATAAGGCTGAACAACTCTGGTACCAGCTTGCGCACTACTTTCTTCCTGTGTAGAGCCAGCACTACCGGATGGGACCACATCGCCACGCACTGCTTTTAAAAGATCTTTCTCAAAGTCTAAAATTACACGACGTTGCTCTATAACCTTACCAGCCTCTCGCATCTGATAGACGTAATCCCAACGATTGCCGTGAAAACTGTCCTGCACCAAAGGTGTCCCCATGATAAAGCGCACCTGCGACTTGGTCATACCAGGACGCAACTGCAACAACATCTTCGACGTGACCACGTTGCCTTGCTGCACATCCATTTTATAAGGCTTGATGGTTGGCACTGCCGTGCCACATGCTGAACAAAACAGCACAAACAAAATGACGAAATGACGAAGAGCAGAAAAGTAATGCATACCATGACTTTAATTTAAATTGGCGTTAATATACCACGTAGCGGGACAACCCAAAACCACCCTCTTGATTATATAGTGAACAAACCATCCACCATGCAAGACCAAAAAGATTTAAAAAATGCGGGACTTAAAGCTACCTTGCCAAGACTCAAGGTGCTCAGCCTATTTGAGAATAGCAAAGAGCGCCATATGTCGGCAGAAGACATTTATAAAATCATACTCAACGCTGGCGAAGATGTCGGCTTAGCTACGGTCTATCGCGTACTAACTCAATTTGAGCAAGCCGGCTTGCTGATCCGCCATCACTTTGAAGGTGGAAAAGCTGTATTCGAACTCAGTTCGGGAGGCCATCATGACCATATCGTCTGCGTGAAATGCGGGCGAGTGGAAGAATTCTACGATGCTGAGATTGAGAAAAGACAAGAAGCAGCGGCTGCACGCTTAGGCTTCACCGTGACGGAACATGCCCTTACGATATACGGTATCTGCGCGCAACAGCCGTGTATAAAAAAATAGCCTACGGACTCTGGCTGATTACTTCGCCAGCATCTCCTGTGCATGCTGGCGCGTGGTGTCCGTGATCTCAATTCCACCCAGCATACGCGCGACCTCTTCAACACGCTCAGCTTTATCCAGCCTCGCAATCGTACTCAAAGTTTGACCACTTATTTGTGATTTGCTGACGCATAAATGGTGTACACCCAAAGCTGCGACTTGCGGTAAATGTGTAATCACCAAAACCTGCCGCTGCTCACCCAGTTGCGCCAGCAAATTACCCACCACCTCAGCAACACCGCCACCGATCCCCACGTCCACCTCATCAAAGATCATGGTCGGCACACTCCCCTGCCGAGCAGTAACTACTCGAATTGCCAGACTGATCCGTGACAATTCCCCTCCAGAAACAACCTTGTTCAAGGGGCGGGGCGACACCCCAGCATGTCCAGACACTAAAAACTCCACTTGTTCCAAACCATTGACCGTGCCCGCCTGAGGCGTAAGTTCTACCTTGAATAGCCCACCACGGAGCGATAGGACTTGCATCTGAGATGTGATGCGCTCGTCCAAACGTGTGGCGGCTTTCTTTCTACCGTCACTTAAAGTTTGCGCCAACTCTATATATTGCTTTAATGCTTGCTGCTCTTGCTCAGCCAGCGCGCCATCATCTTCAACAGCAGCCAGTTCAGACACGCGCTCATGCCACACCGAGAGTAAACTGGGCAGCTGTTCAGCGCGGGTTCTGAATTTCCGCGCCGCGGAATGGATCGCTTGCATCCTTGCCTCTACTTCACCCAACCGGACAGGATCGAGATCGACTCGCTGTACATAACGATTAAGAAAACGACCAGTTTCCTGCAATTGGATCATGCCAGAATCTAGCGATTCTAAAGCCTCACCTAAGCTGGCATCGTAGGTGTGCATATCAGATAGCTGATGTTGCACTTTTGCCAGCAAACTCAGGGCTGAGTGCTCTCCTTCATTTAGCCACCCGACACAAGCCTCTCCACCTGCAATCAAACTGGCGCCATTTGAGAGCTTGACATGCTCCTGCTGTAACACATCCCATTCATCTTGCGTAAAGGCTAATTGTTCCAACTCACGCACACGGTCGCGCAACTCCGCCAATTCATCTGCATAGGCAGCCGCGTTTTGCTCTAACTCCACACGCAACTCGTGCAGATGACGCCATACCTTATATTTTTCCGCCACTTCAGACGCCAAACCACCTAGACCGCCAAATGTATCCAGAATCTGGCGCTGGGTTGCCACTTTGAGTAATGAATGATGTGCATTCTGGCTGTAGATATCCACCAAGCACTCCCCCAGCTCTTTTAATTGCTGCATTGTTGCTGGCATGCCATTAATAAAAGCACGAGTGCGGCCATCTGCATAAATGACCCGACGTAACAGTAATTCCTCATCCTCATGCGAGATCTCCTGCGCCTCTAGCCAAGCCATCGCTTCGGCATTGTTTCTCAGATCAAAATGCGCATGAATCTCTGCTTTATCTGTGCCCGCACGTGTCACGCCGCCTTCGCCACGCGCGCCAAGCGCCAATGACAGCGCATCAACCAGGATCGACTTGCCTGCACCAGTTTCACCCGTGAGGACCGTAAAGCCGGACTGAAAATCCAAGTCAAGCTTATCGACAATAACAAAATCGCGGATGGATAGACTTTGTAACATAATTTTGAAGGTGATTTAGAAGCGTTAGCCCCAATTGAGCTTTTTACGCAACATGTCGAAATAGCAGTAATCACTTGGATGCAACAATGAGATGGTTTTGCCAGCACGTCGCACCAGGATCCGGTCACCCACTTCTAACTTCACCCTAAACTGCCCATCAAAACTCAGCTGCGCTTCGTCAATCTGCACCAGCATCACTTCAATCTTGCTGGAGCTAGTTACAGCGATAGGTCGATTGCTCAAAGTATGAGGACAGATAGGAACCAGTGAGATTGCTTCCAAATTGACATGCAGAATCGGACCGCCAGCTGACAATGCATACGCTGTAGTGCCGGTAGGCGTACTCAAAATCAAGCCATCACTGCGCTGTTTGTAAACAAACTTATCATCGATACTCACTTCCAGCTCTATCAGGCGCAGCCCGCTTTTTATCACCACATCATTTAATGCATAACTGGCATAGATTACCTCACCGCCGCGCATCACTTGGGTGGATAATAGCATGCGCGTATCTTTGGTGAAGTCACCCGCGAGAATGCGATCAATCTCCTCCAGCATATGTTCGGCACGCAAATCCGTTAAAAAACCGAAGCGGCCTCGGTTAATACCGACCAGAGGCACATCGGCATCAATCAGGCTACGAGCAACGCTTAGGATCGTACCATCCCCCCCCATTACAATCGCCAAGTCTGCGATTTTGCCGACCTCATCGAGCGGGAGTATTTTGTATTGCGTCAGCTGCGCGTGGTAGGCAGTGTTGGATTCAATCCAAACATCGAGATTTTTCGCAGACAAATATTGCGCCAGATTAGCCAAGTCGCCCTGCATAAGCTGCAAGGCCGATTGATTCATATATTTGCCGATGAGCGCTATTTTTTTGAATTGAGTATGCACGGCAGAATTAAAACATAGTCGGCAAATCTTGGCAAAAAGACTTACTGATTTGAAAGATCATTCGAATATAAAAGATGCCAAATTCATGCAAAGAATGTGACAAAACTCTGCATCAGTTGCGTTATAATCCGTCGCTTAAGCAGCGCATTTATTTAAAAATAAATAAAATTAATCAATGTATTAGAATAATATCTCTTAAGAAATGTCCGGTTGGCATCATTATTGCTCGCCTGCACAACTTAAAATCATCCACAACGGCAAACCCAAGCACAAATGATTCCCGCACAGCAAAAAAATATACTAAAGACCTACTTCTTCATTACTTACATTGTCGTATTGTGGCTAGTATCAGACTCTATTCCCTTCATTGACATCTATAAAGAAGGTTTTTTTGTCTTTGGCTCTTTGACAATCACCTTTCTATTGTATGGTCTGTATTACTTGTTACCGGCACTTACAATTACTAGCCTTACGCGATCGCTCAGTCAGCGCTTTTGTGCTCATAGTGTTTGGTCAACCTACTTGGCGGCGATTGTCACCGGCGGGATTACTACGCTCTTGCTTTATGCCAACGCCAAAATATTTTCACTTTATGGCATGTTCTTTAATGGATTTATTCTCAATTTGATCACTACGCCAGGAGGCATAGAGTCTCTGGGGGGCAGCAGTGCATCTGACGTTGGATTTGCACTGATTGCACTGGGGTTTATGTCTATGCAAGCCTTGATTCTATGGCTTACTAATCGTTATTACGCAAAGCGCAATCAGATTCCACTATCTTTTAAATATCTTCCGATCACTTCGATTTTGCTCACTGTGGTAGTTCACATGGGCTTTGCTCTGGACGCCTTCACGACCAATCAGTTGAACATAGTGGCGCAATCCATCCCGTTTTATCAAACCGTTTCAGCACGTGGCTTTTATGAGTCGCTAGGTTTTACAACTCCGCGTGATACCAAACTCAAAATCAAAGGAAAACTCAATTACCCTCTTAAGCCTCTTGAAATCACGCCGCCGAGCAAACCCTACAACATTATTTGGCTGACTTCCGAATCTTGGCGCGCCGACAGCTTGGAAGAAAAGATCATGCCAAAAAGCTGGGAATTTGCAAAAAATGCGGCCCGCTTCACCCGCAACTACAGCACAGGCAATGGCACTCGCATGGGAGTGTTCGGCATGTTCACCGGTCTTCCTGGCAATTATTGGTTCCCTTTTCTGGAAGAACGACGTGGTGCGACTTTCATTGATGTTTTGCAACAACAAGATTACCAAATGAGCCTTTATACCAGTGCTAAGTTTTCTTATCCAGAATTTGATAAGACGCTTTTCTCAAAAGTACCGGCAGAGCTTATGCACGACAAAAACAAACATGGCACTGGCTGGGAGAATGACCGTGACAATGTATCAAGCTTACTTTCTTTCATTGACAAACGCGACACCTCAAAACCATTCTTTACTTTCATGTTTTTTGAGTCCCCACATGCGCGCTATTACTTTCCGCCTGAAAGCGTGATTGCCACGCCATACCGCGATGACATCAACTATGCAACGATCAGCAAAAAGAAATTCAAGGAGGACATTGCCCCCATCAAGAACCGCTATATCAACTCCGTTCATCATTTAGACATGCAATTTGGTCGCATCTTTGATTACCTCAAGGAGCACCAGTTGTTAGATAACACCATCGTCATTCTCGTTGGCGACCATGGAGAAGAGTTCATGGAGCATGGTTTCTGGGGGCACAACTCTACTTTTGTGGATCAGCAAATCCGCACACCGCTGGTTATTTATGTCCCAGGTATGAAGCCCACCGTCAGCAATGACATGACAAGCCACATGGACGTCATGCCAACTATCATGCCATTGCTAGGCGTTAAAAACCCAAGTGCGGACTATGCAATCGGCTACAACTTGTTGGCAGGAGAGAAACGTAGTTATACCTACAGCTCAGACTGGGACAAAGTGACCTATATAGATAACGATGCAAAAATCACGCAACCAGTCAACAGCCATGGCTTCTTAATGATGAAAGCGAGCAAAGGCAATGATGATGCACTCAGTAAGGAAGTGTAATCCCCCCATATTTAGCCACGGTTAAAAGTAGGGTTTAATGACGTTCAATCAATTGCCTTGGTGGGACACCGCCAATGGCTGAATGAGGTCGTTCGTTATTGTAAGTCCAAAGCCACTTTGTG
>VGIC01000007.1 GCA_016867975.1 Betaproteobacteria bacterium
TTGGTCGGGACGGAGTGATTCGAACACTCGACCCCTTGCACCCCATGCAAGTACGCTACCAGGCTGCGCTACGCCCCGAACCTATCCCGCAATCAATTTGCGGGTGTGCATTATAACCCAAAGCCACTTCATCAGGAATGACACTTGTAAAGAAATAACTAAGATGTACGCAGGTGTGTGTGCAACAAACCTAATATCTGACGCAACTCTGATTTGAAGGCTTCCAAATCAAAATCACTGACTGATGGCACATGCAAAGGCAACGAAGATTGTAAAGCGCTGGCATGCGTTGTTTTGCTGACAGTTTTTTCTACCGCAATATCACTTGCATCTGTGTTATCCAAGCGATTCCTAGCACCACTAATGGTGAATCCTTGATCGTATAGCAGTTCACGAATACGACGGATCAGTAAGACTTCATGATGTTGGTAGTAACGACGATTGCCACGCCTTTTCACTGGCTTTAATTGCGTGAATTCTTGTTCCCAATAGCGGAGTACATGAGGCTTTACGCCGCAAAGATCACTTACTTCGCCAATGGTAAAGTAACGTTTAGCTGGGATCGGCGGGAGCGGCATTGGGGCAACCTGATTTGTCATAGTCTGATTCTTTTCACTCACGCTTAGCTTAAAGTCAACATCATCAACTATTACAATCCACTAAAATTGGCATGCAGCACATATCTAGCTCGCAAAATTTTCATCCACTCTGCTTTTTAACTTCTGACTGGCATGAAAAGTCACTACGCGACGAGCTGTAATCGATACTTCTTCACCAGTCTTAGGATTTCGCCCAGGACGCTCGGATTTTTGACGTAATTCAAAATTACCAAATCCTGACAACTTAACACTATCCCCTGCTTCCAATGCAATGCGAACCTCCTCAAAGAAGGCCTCCACCATATCTTTCGCCTCACGCTTATTCAACCCGACTTGCTCATAAAGCAAATCAGCAAGCTCGGCTTTCGTTAAGGTCATACCCACTCCCATCTCCCCTAATACTACTATCCGTTTATTATCCTAATTGAAGCCAAACACCAGACACCTACCATGAGCGGATTTAGTTTCTTAATGTTGCTTCGAATGTATTTTGTAACAATTGTAGCAGCCTAGACATGGTCACATCAGCATCGCTATCTAATAAAGTTTTTTGAGTATCATGCATAAGTACTGATAATGCAAGGCTTTTTTTATTCTCCGAGATGCCTTTTCCTTGGTAAAGATCAAACAATCCCACCTGAGTAATCAACGGAATCCTAGCCTCTTTAATTGCAGTGAATACCGCCTGAACTGGCACACGCTCATCTAATACGATGGCCAAGTCACGGCGCACTGGTAAGAATTTAGAGACTTCTTGATACGTAGGGAGTGATCGACTCATCACCGCACTTGCATCCAACTCAAACAAATAAGGATTTTTTGGTAAACCATGCTGCTGTTGCCACTTTGGATGTAATTTTCCCAGCCAACCTACTGCACAACCATTTATCAAAATGCGAGCTGACTGCCCAGGATGCAATGCAGGATGTTCCGCCTTCTCATACAGCGCATCAACACCCAGCAATGCATTCACATTGGCTTTAACATCAAAGAAATCAATATCCGCATCGCTTGCAGCCCATTGCTCTGGCTTTTGACTACCATAAGCTAAGCCTGAAATACGTGTAGTTTCAACATATTCAGCAGACGACTGATGATACACAGCCCCGATTTCGAACAAGAATGCACGATCCTGTTTTCGATTAAGATTATAAGTGAGCGTATCGAGCAAGCCGCCCCACAGGCTACTTCTCATCACGCTGAGATTACTTGCAATGGGGTTTTTCAACTTAATGGGTACTTGATTACCCAACAAATCACGCTCCCAGCTTTCATCGACAAAACTGTAAGTGACTACCTCTTGATAGCCAGAGGCCACTAAACCATCACGCAATTGATTCATATGCAACTGCTGCTCTGGCACAGGTAGCATATTCAATACAGCAACCGGCGGCGTGGCTGGAATATGATCATACCCATGCAAGCGTGCTATCTCTTCAATCAAATCCTCCTCTATCGAAATATCGAAGCGATAGCTAGGAGGCGTGACGGTGAAAATCCCATCAGTCTCGGTAAATACAAATCCAAGCTGGGTCAACAAACGCGATACGGTCGACTGCTCGAATGCAATACCCAGCACAGATATCAATCGACCCATGCGCAGATTCACTGGTTGACGCGTTGGCAACGCTCTCAGCACCTCCGTCACCGCGCCTGCTTTGCCTCCACAGATCTGTAACATCAAGGCAGTTGCATACTCTAACGCACTCAGCGTATGAGCAAAATCAACCCCTCGCTCAAAACGATAAGAAGAGTCCGTACTTAACCCCAATCTGCGTGCTTTACCTGCAATCACAGATGGTACAAAGAATGCGCTCTCGAGAAACACACTAGTGGTTTCATCACTGACCGATGTAGGCTTGCCACCCATAATGCCCGCCAAGGCGATAGCGCCAGTTGCATCGGCAATCACCAGATCATCAGCCCTGAGCTGAACAGTGGTGTCATTCAACAGGGTCAGCGATTCACCCGCCTTGGCAAAACGCACCTCAATATCGCCGTTTAATTTAGCCGCATCAAAGGCGTGCATAGGCTGACCTAGCGCCAACAACACATAATTGGTGATATCCACCACAGCACTGATGCTGCGTAAACCGCTACGCTCCAAACGCTTTACCATCCATGCTGGGGTTGGCACTTGGGCATTGATGCCACTGACTAAACGTCCTACATAACGCGGGCAGGCCTCTTGGGCGTTAAGGATAACTTGTTTGCTTTGCTGTAATTCAGCATTTACTGGGGTAATTTTTTCAAAACGTGTAGCTGCGCCAGTAATTGCGGCCACATCACGTGCAATCCCTTGAATACTTAAACAGTCGCTACGGTTCGGCGTTAATTTCAAGGTAATCAAATGATCATTCAAATCCAAATATTCACGGATATCCTGCCCAACCATCGCATCACTGTCCAACTCCAACAATCCTGTCGCCTCGGCTGATAGCCCAAGCTCCTTGGATGAACACATCATGCCGAATGACTCGACTCCACGTACCTTTGCCTGCTTGATTGAGATTCCTGGCAACTCTGCCCCCACCAAGGCACATGGTGCAACCAATCCAGCACGCGCATTAGAGGCTCCACAGACAATCTGCAAAGGCTGCGCCTGACCGACATCCACCTGACATACTTGTAAGCGATCTGCGTCTGGATGCTTTTCTACTGACAATATCTTGGCTACGACAACATGACTAAATGATGCAGCGACAGCTTGCATCTCTTCGACCTCAAGACCAGCCATGGTCAGCGCATGACTCAATGCCTGACTATCCAGATCTGTATTCACTAAACTGCGTAGCCAATTTTCTGAAAATTGCATAATGCTTTTAAAACCTTAATTTGAGAATAAATTGATGATGGATGGTTAACGGAATTGCCCGAGAAAACGCAAATCGTTATTAAAGAAATGACGCAAGTCATTCACACCGTAACGTAACATCGTCAGTCGCTCTACGCCTAACCCAAAGGCAAAGCCGCGATACTTTTCGCTATCAATATCAACATGCTTAAACACTTCTGGATGCACCATGCCACAGCCGCCAATTTCCAACCAACCACCGTTCCAACTCATGTCCATTTCAGCTGAAGGTTCGGTAAAAGGAAAGAAGGATGGCCTGAATCTGACGGTTAAATCATCTCGCTCAAAGAATTTTTGTAAGAAATCCTGCACCACCCCTTTAAGATTAGCAAAACTGATATCCTCATCCACCCACAAGCCCTCTACTTGATGAAACATCGGGGAGTGGGTTGCATCAGAATCCACCCGATAGACGCGTCCTGGCGCAATGATCTTGAGTGGCGGAGTCTTGTTCAACTTAAGGGCATTCTCCATATAACGCACTTGCACTGGAGAGGTGTGCGTTCTCAGAACATTCGCCTCATCAATATAGAACGTATCATGCATCGCACGTGCTGGGTGATCTTCCGGAATGTTCAACGCCGTAAAATTATAGAAGTCCGTTTCAATCTCAGGTCCTGTCGCCACTTCAAACCCTATCGAATGGAACAACTCTTCCACACGCTTTAAAGTCAAGGTTACAGGATGTAATCCACCTTTTGATTGAGCACGGGCGGGCAAGGTCACGTCGATCGATTCCTGCGCCAACTGCTTAGCTTGCTCCGCATTTAATATCGCTTCACGCCTTGCTGTTAATGAAGCCTCTACCGCCTGTTTGACAACGTTAATTGCAGCCCCAGCGGCTGGACGTTCCTCTGCACTCAGTTTTCCCAGACCTTTTAATGCATCGGTCAATAAGCCTGATTTACCAAGGTACCTCGCCTTAGCAATCTCCAAATCGTTCATCGTAGCGCTATTGTCAAAATCTAGCGCTGCTTCTGTAATCAAATGACTTAAGTCTGACATGTGAATAGTGATCTTTATTCTAAGTATTAAGACAGGCAATTAAATTGCCCATTTTGTTTCGCAATCCTTTGATTTTTCGTACAAAAATCTGCACAAAAAACAAAAAAGAGATTTTACCGCAAAAAAAAGAGGCCGAAGCCTCTTTTTTATCAATCGCACAGGATGTATGAATACACCAACGTGCTTATGCTGCCAAACCAGCTTTTGCCAACTCTACGAATTTAGCAAATGCCGCTTTATCGAATACCGCTACGTCAGCCAATACTTTACGATCCACTTCAACTGCTGATTTTTTCAAACCATTCATGAAGCGGCTGTATGTCAATCCACACTCACGAGCCGCCGCGTTAATACGCGCGATCCACAATGTACGGAACTGACGTTTCTTTTGACGACGGTCACGATAAGCATATTGACCAGCCTTCATTACCGCTTGCTTGGCAACACGGTAAACGTTTTTACGACGACCACGATAGCCTTTTGCTGCTTTTAATACTTTTTTGTGTCTAGCACGAGCGATGACACCACGTTTTACTCTAGGCATAGTTTACTCCTATTGTGTTGGCATCATAGCGCGGACGCGCTTGACATCGGTTGCAGAAATGATCGCCGTGCCGCGTAGTTTACGCTTTTGCTTGGTGGTCTTTTTGGTGAGGATATGGCGCAAGTGAGAGTGTGTACGCTTCACTTTACCATTACCCAAGAATTTGAAGCGCTTTTTGGCGCCACTCTTGGTCTTCATCTTTGGCATTTTGTTCTCCTTGAACTTAGGTTAAGAGTGCTTAGGCATGCCTTTTCGCCGTATCACTCAGGGGTACTACTTACTACTCATTACAAATTTCAGCATTAATTGAATTAATACTTATTTTGTCTTTTTAATCGGGCCAAGCACCATCACCATCTGACGGCCTTCCATTTTAGGATATTGCTCAACCACTGAATATTCTTTCAAATCCGCTTCCAAACGCTTCAGCAACGCCATGCCAAACTCCTGATGCGTAATCTCACGACCTCTAAAGCGCAATGTTATCTTAGCTTTGTCGCCATCCTGCAAAAAGCGAATGATATTGCGCAACTTGATGTTGTAATCGCCATCATCTGTACCAGGGCGGAACTTCACTTCCTTAACAACAACCTGCTTCTGTTTCAGCTTAATTTCGTGCTGTCTTTTACTCTCGGCATACTTAAACTTGCCGTAATCCATCAATCTGCAGACAGGCGGCGCTGCATTCGGTGCAATCTCGACGATATCAATATCTGCCTCTTCCGCTTTAGCGAATGCTTCTGCCAAAGACATGATACCTAAAGGCTCACCTTCCATACCCACCAAACGGACTTGTGGCGCTGTAATATCGCCGTTAATCCGGGTTTCTTTTTCCTGTGCTATATCAAATTCTCCAAATTAATCACGTGTGATGACACTCCAAACAATTAAGCCGTGCACCTATTAGATTAAACCTTAGCTTCTATCTCCGCTTTCAAGCGTGAAATCAACGCTTCAATCGGCATGGAACCCAGGTCTTCACCTTTTCTGGTACGCACGGCTAAATGTCCTGCTTGCATCTCACGCTCGCCCGCCACAAGCAGGTACGGCATCTTCTGCATGCTATGCTCGCGTATTTTATAGGTAATCTTCTCATTTCTCAAGTCAAATTCGCAACGAATACCATTTTTCTTCAAAGTTTCAACTACTTGGCGTACATAGTCAGACTGACTTTCCGAAATATTCAACACCATCGCCTGAACAGGTGCCAGCCACAGCGGCATCGCACCAGCAAAGTGTTCTATCAGAATACCGGTAAAACGTTCCAGCGAACCAAATAGCGCACGATGAAGCATCACCGGACGTTTGCGCTCATTGTTTTCATCCACATAGTCAATATCAAAGCGCTCAGGCAAGTTCATGTCCACCTGTAAAGTGCCGCATTGCCAGTCACGACCAATCGTATCGCGTAGCACAAATTCCAGCTTAGGTCCATAGAATGCACCTTCGCCTGGGAATAGCTCATAAGGAATATCCATGGACTCCAAGGCAGAGACCAGCGCTGCTTCCAGCTTATCCCAAGTTTCATCTGAACCGATCCGGTTTTCCGGACGGGTGGAAAGCTTGATGCGCACGTCGTTAAAACCAAAATCCTTGTAAATATCCAAAATCAGCTTCACTACATCACGACACTCTTGCCCCATTTGCGATTCGGTACAGAAAATGTGCGCGTCATCCTGCGTGAAATGGCGCACACGCAACAATCCGTGCAACGCGCCGGATGGCTCATAGCGGTGCACCTTGCCGAATTCTGCCATCCGCAATGGCAAATCGCGATAGCTTTTGAGTCCTTGCGCGAACATCAGCACCCCACCAGGACAATTCATTGGCTTGAGCGCAAAAACACGCTCGTCCTCGGTTTGCGTAGTGAACATATTGGCGCGATAATTTTGCCAGTGCCCAGAAGTCTCCCACAAACCACGATCCATCACGTCTGGTGTGTTAATTTCTACATAGCCAGCGTCCTCTTGCCGTTGGCGCATATAACTAATCAGTGTCTGGAATAAGCGCCAGCCCTTGGGATGCCAGAATACCGCACCAGGGGCTTCATCCTGAAAATGGAACAACCCGAGTTGCTGACCGAGCTTGCGATGATCGCGCTTTTCCGCTTCTTCCAGCATGTGCAAATAGGCATCCAACTCTTCTTTATTACGCCAGGCGGTGCCATAGATACGTTGTAGCATCTCGTTTTTGCTATCGCCACGCCAGTAGGCTCCCGCCAGCTTCATCAGCTTGAATGCCTTGAGCTTACCAGTGCTCGGCACATGCGGGCCTCGGCACAAGTCGGTAAAACCGCCCTCGGTATAAAGTGACACATCTTCCTGCGAGGGGATGGATTCAATCAACTCGGCCTTATAAGCCTCACCGATGCTTTTGAAGTATGCAACGGCTTCATCTCTCGGCAACACTTTACGCGTTACAGGCTCATCTTTTTTTGCCAGCTCAGCCATTTTCTTTTCTATGGCGACCAAGTCTTCAGGCGTAAATGGGCGTTTGTATGAAAAGTCGTAGTAAAACCCGTTTTCAATCACTGGGCCAATGGTCACCTGCGCATCTGGAAACAAGGTTTTCACCGCATAGGCCAGCAAGTGCGCTGTTGAGTGGCGAATCACCTCAATCCCCTCTGGGCTTTTATCCGTGATGATCGCTAAATCACTGTCCGCCTCAATCAGGTAGCTGGTATCGACAATCTTGTCATTGATCTTACCTGCCAAGGCAGCCTTAGCTAAACCTGCACCAATATTCATCGCAACATCAGCGACCGTGACCGGCGCATCAAATTGACGTTGAGAACCATCTGGCAAGCGAATAATAGGCATAACTTAATCTCGTATAAATAATTAAAGCCGTTTATTAAACGGCTTTTGCTTCTAAGTATTTTCTTTACTGGTAGGCAGTAGCAGATTCGAACTGCTGACCTCTTGGATGTCGACCAAGCGCTCTAACCAACTGAGCTAACCGCCTATACGAATTGAACATGTTCTTAAAATTCAAACAAAACGCGATTTTAGCCGATTGTGACATGCCACGCAAACTCAATACAACATCAATCTGCAATGATTCCCACTTATTGATCCGGCACTAATAAAGTGTCAAGCAGTATAAGCAGGTAATCAGCGAAACTGATGCTCGCGAACATGTATTTATAGAAGCGCCCAGATCAGTTGCCACCATTCGCCTGTAGATACTTTTCAGCCAAGAAGATCGCAGTGATGGTTTTGCTATCGGTAATCTCACCTTGCACGATCATCGAGAGACAATCAGCGAAGCTGACATCAAAGACTTCCAGACTTTCATCTTCGTCACGTCGATGGCTCCCTAATTGTAAATCGGTAGCCAAATAAATGTGGATCACTTCATCTGAATATCCAATACAAGGATGTTGCCTCCCCAGTTTGACCCATTGCCTAGCGGTGTAGCCTGTCTCCTCTAATAGCTCACGCTTTCCCGTCTGCAACGTTTCCTCATTCGGATCGATCTTGCCTGCAGGGAGCTCCACAAACACCTGGCGCAATGGGTATCTGAACTGCCTCTCAAGAACCACATGTCCATTAGACAACATAGGCACCACCACCACGGCACCAGGGTGCGCCACATACTCGCGGTAACTAGTATTGCCGTTGGGGAGGCTGACCAAGTCACGCTTGACGGTCAGCAGATCGCCTGCTGCCATGATTTCAGAATGAAGGGGGTGTTCTGTCAAATCCATTATAGAATCCTAGGTCCCTGGTAGCCAGAGTGCATGATTCTAGAGCGTACTTTTCCACAAGGTACGATAGACGAAACCAGGAAATGCAAAGACCAGAAATATGCAGGCAGTCACCGCATAGAACTCCCATCCTTGGGTCGCCACTTGACCGTAAATCGACTGCTCTGCATACCTAGCCACCATGCCCATCATGAAATACAAGATGACAAGTTCTAACAAACACCAACCTATGTGTTTGTTCGCCAGACTTAAGCCATTACGCTTTAAGGGCAGCACATAGAACAGTTTATGTGAGAACCAAGGAAGATTGGCCGCAAACAGTAATAATATCAACAATAGCCAATCGGTCATTGCGTTGCTCTAACCTAGACTTTTAATAATTGCGTAAGCACAAATCGAAATCAGCGTTTGTGGCATCAATCCCATCACCAATAACGCCAGAGCATTACCACTCAAAACCACCTGCATATCAAGCGGCGCCTGAATCTGATGATGATCGGTTGGCTCATCAAAATACATCAGCTTGATGATACGCAGATAATAGAATGCACCAATCACCGCCATGAGCACTGCGAACACGACCAACCATACGAAGCCCGCTTGCAAAGCTGCTTGCAACACCGTGAACTTAGCATAGAAACCTAGCGTCGGAGGTATGCCAGCCATGCTAAACATCACGATCAGCATCATGAACGCAAACCAAGGATTACGTTGATTCAAGCCCTTCAAGTCATCCAACCTGTCCGCTTCAAAGCCCTTGCGCGACAACAGCATAATAATGCCGAACCCGGCCACAGACATCAGTACATAGCTGGCAATGTAGAACAGGGACGATACCACGCCATTCAAGCTCGCGCTAAATAGACCAAACAACACAAAGCCAACGTGCGAGATTGTCGAATAGGCCAGCATGCGCTTCAGATTAGTCTGAGCAATAGCCGTCACGTTCCCCACAATGATAGACAAGACCGCCATAATCATCAGCATTTGTTGCCAGTCGACAGACAAGGTAGGCAGCGCCTGCACCAGAATACGAATGATAAAGGCTAGCGCTGCAATCTTAGGCACAGAACCTATCAGCATCGTCATCGCGGTTGGTGATCCTTCGTATACATCCGGCACCCACATCTGGAACGGCACTGCACCTAATTTAAATGCCATACCGGCCACGATGAACACCAAGCCTAGAATCAAGACTGAACGGTAGTAGGTTCCCTGCATCAACGCATGATCGATGTCCGAAATATTTAAGCTACCGGTCATTCCGTACACCATACTCATACCATATAGCAACATGCCGGAAGCCAGCGCCCCCAACACAAAATACTTCATGGCAGCCTCAGTGGCGCGCGCATTATCCCGATCCAGTGCTACCAATGCATACAGACTCAATGATAGCAATTCCAAACCGATATAAAGTGTCAGCAGACTTTGACCAGATACCATAATCATCATGCCGGCCATAGAAAATAAGACTAATGCATAGAACTCTCCACGGAACATGTTGCGTATCTGGATATAGGCTCTTGAATAGACAAAGATCAGCGATGTACCCAAATAGATCATCAGTTTCAGAATATCTGACATGGCATCATCCACAAACGCGCCAGTGAACGCATAGCCCACACTCTGTGTGTGAGTCGTCAGGGTCATGTATGCCGCCACAAACAACGTCAGTTGTGACAAAGCATAGATGACCATACGGCTAGATGGTTTCAGAAACAAATCCAGCAGCAATATCACCATCGCCATACCGAGTACGACTATTTCAGGCAATGCGGTAATAAGATCGAAACGGATATTTTCCATGAGTTAAAAACCTGTATTCACTGGAGTCACAACCTCCAGCTTACTTTGAGACAAATGAGAAAGAAGTTGTGTCACCGTTGCATTGGTCATGTCGGTCAGCGGCTCTGGATAAACACCCAGCCCCAACACCAGCAATGCAAGAATCGCTAAAATCAAAAACTCTCGTTTGTTAAGATCTTTCAATTCAGCCACATGATCGTTGGCAATCTCGCCATAAAATACGCGCTTCACCATCCACAAGGTATAGGCAGCACCGAAAATCAGTGTGAAGGAAGCCAAGAACGCATACCAGAAATTAACCTGGATAGCGCCAAGAATCACCATAAACTCCCCCACAAATCCGGATGTGCCTGGCAAGCCACTATTGGCCATGGCAAACAATACTGCAAATGCAGCGAATGCAGGCATGGTATTGGCAACGCCACCGTAGGCTTCAATCTGACGACTGTGTACACGGTCATACAAGACCCCCACACACAAGAACATGGCGGAGGAGATAAAGCCATGGGAAATCATCTGCACCATGGCGCCCTCAAGCCCTAAGGGGTTAAAGATAAAGAAACCGAGTGTAACGAATCCCATGTGTGAAATCGACGAATAGGCAATCAGTTTTTTCATGTCCTTCTGCACCAATGCCACCAAGGCGATATACACAATCGCAATCAATGACAAGGTGATCATCAAGCCAGATAAATGATGAGCCGCATCCGGAGCAATGGGCATTGCAAAACGCAGGAAGCTGTAGCCCCCCAACTTCAATGCGATTGCCGCCAACACCACTGAACCACCAGTCGGGGCTTCAACGTGCGCATCAGGCAGCCATGTATGGACTGGCCACATAGGAATCTTTACCGCGAATGCTGCGAAGAACGCCAAGAAAATCAGCACCTGCACTTCAAGTGGCATCGGGAATCGATAGTAATCTACGATCTCAAAGCTACCTGTTTTATGGAACAGATAAATAAAGGCCACCAACATGAGTAAAGAACCCAGCAAGGTATACAAGAAGAACTTGATTGTGGCATAGACGCGATTCTGGCCACCCCAAACACCTATCACCAAGAACATCGGGATCAGCATCGCCTCCCAGAATACATAGTAGAGAATTGCATCCAGCGCGCTGAACACACCGATCATCAACCCACTCATGATCAGGAATGACGCCATATACTGAGCGACACGCCTCTCAATCACTTCCCAAGCGGCAATGACCACGATAATGGTTGTAAAGCTGGTTAATAAAATCAGCGGTACGGCAATGCCATCTGCCCCGAGATGATAATTGATGTTAAAACTCTGGATCCACTGAAAGCCCTCCTGAAACTGGAAGCCGCCGTCTGCGAAATTGAATTGCGTATAGAGCGGAATTGTCACAGCAAAGCTTGCGACACTGCCGATGAGCGCCAGCCAGCGGGTTAAATCCGGTTTACGATCATCTGAGGTAAACAACACCAGTACGCCCGCCAGAATAGGCAACCAAATGGCAAAACTCAGAATATGCTGGGTAAAAAAATCAACCATTTTCTTTTTATACTTTACTAAAAATTAGGTGCACTTAAAATTTGAGCGAATAGAACGAGAGCATAAAGAACACGCCGATGATCATTGCAAAAGCATAGTGGTAGATCAAACCAGACTGTAGTTTACGCACGATAGCAGATAGCTTACCAATCAGATGCGCGGTGCCATTGACCATTGCGCCATCAATCAATTTCACGTCACCAATCAACCACAGCTTACTGCCAATAAAACGTGAGCCCGCCGCGAAGACCCGATCATTAAAACTATCAAAGCCGTACTTATTCTCCAAGATATGATTAATCGCAGAGAAGCGCTGCTGTATCGCCGCTGGAATGTCAGGACGCTTCATATAGAAGAACCAAGCCAGCACCACCCCTGACAAGGCCAATGCAAATGGCAGTGTCATCAAGCCATGAAGCGCCATGCCTGCAGGTGTGTGGAAAATATCATGCCAATGATGCGCCAGATCATGCATCGCTGGGTGTGTACCTGTGTTGACGGTAATAACTCCTTTAAAGAATTCACCGTACAGCATCGGCTCGATAGCGATATAGCCAATCAGCAAAGAAGGCACTGCCAGCAGAATCAAAGGCAACTTGACCACCCAGCCCGGCTCATGCGGATCATCGGTCGGAGCCAAGCCATGATGATGGTCATGATCATCATCGTGATGCGTATCATGGCCATGTTTAACCTCGCGCCAGCGCTCTTTACCGTGAAACACAATGAAATACATACGGAAGCTGTAAAACGCTGTGACGAATACCCCTGCCAACACTGCAAAATATGCGAAGCCACTACCGGCCACTGTTGAGAACTTGGCCGCTTCGATAATGCTGTCTTTAGAATAGAAGCCTGACAAGAATGGAGTACCAATCAGCGCCAATGAGCCAATCAGCGAAGTGATCCATGTCACTGGCATATATTTCTTCAGGTTACCCATATTGCGGATATCCTGATCGTGGTGCATGCCCATGATGACTGAGCCAGCAGCTAAGAACAGCAGCGCTTTGAAAAACGCATGTGTCATCAAGTGGAAGATCGCGACTGAATAAGCCGAAGCGCCCAAGGCAACCGTCATGTAACCTAACTGTGACAGCGTCGAATATGCAACAACGCGCTTGATGTCATTTTGAATAATGCCCAAAAAGCCCATGAACAGCGCCGTGACACTGCCAATCACTATCACGAATGAAAGCGCGGTAGAAGAAAGCTCAAACAATGGTGACATGCGAGCCACCATAAAAATACCCGCTGTCACCATGGTCGCAGCGTGAATAAGTGCTGAGATCGGCGTCGGGCCTTCCATAGAATCTGGCAACCAGACATGCAAAGGCACTTGTGCCGATTTACCCATGGCACCGATGAACAGCAGAATGCAGGTAACCGTCATCAGTGACCACGATGTATTACCAATCAGATTGATTTTGGTATCTGCCATTTGTGGCGCAACCGAAAACACAGCAGCATAATCCAGACTACCAAAGTAGTAGAGTACTAAACCAATGCCTAACAAGAAGCCAAAGTCACCGACACGATTAACCAGAAAGGCCTTCAGGTTGGCGTAGATTGCGGTAGGTCGAGTGAACCAGAATCCGATAAGCAAATAAGAAACTAGGCCGACCGCCTCCCAACCAAAGAACAACTGCATAAAATTGTTACTCATCACCAGCATCAGCATGGAGAAAGTAAACAGCGAGATATAGCTGAAGAAACGACCATAACCTTTATCTTCCGCCATGTAGCCTATGGTGTAGATGTGAACCATGAGCGAAACAAAGGTCACCACCACCATCATCATTGCGCTGAGTCGGTCAATCAAAAATCCAATCTCAAAAGTGAAGTTACCACTTTTCAGCCATGAGTAAACTGTACCGTTGTAGGGTGCGTTTTCCATGGCATGGTTCAACACATAGGCTGACAGGACAAAAGAGATTGCAACGCCTGCGATGGTCAACACATGAGCTGCGGCACGTGGCAGGAATTTTCCAAAAACCCCCACGACAAAGGCTGCCAACAGTGGCAATAATGGAATCGCTAAATATATCTGTTGCATGGTCATGCTCAACACTTATCCTTTAAGTTAATCTAGCCTTTTAATGCGTCCAGATCATCTACATTGATCGTACGCAAGTTTCTGAACAGCACCACCAAAATCGCCAGACCGATCGCAGATTCAGCCGCGGCCACGGTCAAAATGAAGAACACGAACACTTGACCAGCAATGTCATGCAGATAATGCGAGAAAGCAATGAAGTTGAGATTGACGGCAAGCAACATCAACTCAATCGCCATCAACAAAATAATCACATTCTTGCGGTTTAGGAATATCCCCACCACGCTGATGGCAAACAGCAAAGCGCCTAGAATGAGGTAATGTGATAAACCGACGTTCATTATTGAGTCTCCTGTTTTTCAGCTTGCACAACCCCTACCGGTGCTTCCACTTCTGCCTGCATCTTCACGATACGCAAACGGTCCGCTTTTTTAGCCAGCACTTGCAACGCAGGATCCATCGACTTGCTTTCTCGCTTTTCCCGCAAGGTCAATGCAATGGCTGCCACAATCGCCACCAGCAAGACCACTGAGGCTAGTTCAAACGACAATAGATAATCCGTATACAGTACACGTCCCAACTCCGCCGTATTACTATATCCGGCGGGATGAGCTGTTGGTGCCACCACTTTATCAACGCCAAAATTACGTACGCCTACAATCATCACCATTTCAACGGCCATTAGCCCCCCCACTGGCAACGCAACAGGGAGCGCTTTCCAGAATCCTTCGCGCAAACGATCTAGATTGATGTCCAACATCATCACGACAAACAGGAATAGCACCATCACCGCCCCCACGTAGACGAGCACCAATGCGATGGCCAAGAACTCAGCTTCTAACAACAACCAAATTCCCGCCGCGGTAAAAAATGCCAGCACAAGATACAGCGCCGCATAGACCGGATTGCGAGTGGTGATCACCCGTAAGCCTGCTATCAGCAGTATCGCTGCCAGCACGTAAAAAACAATCTCTTGAAAATGTAAGCCAAAAAATGTCATTTAAATTCCGTGAAAAGTGAAAAGTGAAAAGTGAAATCGCAGTACTGCGAGTTGCACCAGTGCTTTTACTGTTTCATTGCCTTTCTATCTAAATCTTCTATCTTGCTCGCGGTCTGCGGCAATCTGCTTCTCATGTTTGTCACCCACCGCCAACAACATTTCCTTGGTGTAAATCAAGTCGCCACGTTGCTCACCATGATAGTCAAATACACGGGTTTCAACGATAGAATCCACTGGGCAAGATTCTTCACACATGCCGCAGAAAATGCACTTGGTCAAATCAATATCGTAACGTGTCGTGCGGCGACTATTGTCTTCTCGCTGCTCGGACTCAATGGTAATCGCCATTGCAGGGCACACCGCCTCACATAACTTACAGGCAATACAACGCTCCTCACCATTAGGGTAGCGGCGCTGTGCATGCAAACCACGGAAACGGTTGGACTGCGGCGTGCTCTCTTCCGGATATTGCACTGTGATCTTGGGTGCAAAGAAGTAACGACCGGTGAGCGCCATGCCTTTCAGCAACTCCCACAGCATCAAGCTTCCCAGTGTATGTTTAATCGCTTTAATCATTTTTTAATCAATAAAGTCTTAAGTGTTGGTTTTCCTAGGATCCGGAATTTAGTGGAACAGATACGCCCAAGGGGTTTGCATCATGCCACCTACAAATACGATCCAGACTATGGTGATGGGGATAAATACCTTCCAGCCCAGACGCATGATCTGATCATAGCGATACCGAGGAAACGTCGCACGGAACCACAAGAACAAGAACAGCAAGAAGCCTACTTTGGCCAATAGCCACAAAAAACTGTCCGGAATAAATGATACTGGAGATTCCCATCCTCCCAAGAACATCAGCGCCGCCAGCATCGAAACCAGTATCATATTGGCATATTCCGCCAAGAAGAACACCGCAAATGCCATCCCTGAATATTCAACGTGAAAACCCGCCACAATCTCAGACTCGCCTTCGGCCACGTCAAATGGTGCCCGGTTCGTTTCTGCCACCGCAGAGATAAAATACACAACGAACAGCGGGAACAGTGGGATGAAATACCAGTGTAACAGTCCGCCGTCCTGCCCTGCCACGATCTTGCCGAGATTCAGGCTATTGGCGCACATCAATACGCCAACCAATGCAAAACCCATGGCAATCTCGTACGAAACAATCTGCGCAGCGGAGCGTAAGCTTCCCAGAAACGCGTACTTAGAGTTAGACGCCCAACCAGCAATGATCACGCCGTAAACAGCCACTGAGGTCATGGCCAGAATATACAGCAACCCGGCATCAATATCGGCCAACACTATATTCAAATCAAATGGCACTACTGCCCACGCCGCAAACGCAGGGGCGATCGCCAATACGGGAGCCAGCATGAACAATGCCTTGTTAGATACCGTTGGCAGAATGACCTCTTTAAACAGCAGCTTGATGCCGTCCGCCAGTGGTTGTAGCAGACCGAAATAACCCACACGATTAGGTCCGATACGCACCTGCATATAGCCGATGACCTTACGCTCAGCCAGTGTCAAATAGGCCACAGCCCCCATCAATGGCGCGACAATGGCGACGATCTTAATGAGCGTCCAGCCCGTGACTTCCACCGCCGGCCAATAACTACCAAACAAGCTTGATAACCATTCCATTAGCTACGCACTTCCGTATTTGTTGTATTCATTGCTTCCAACTGCGCTGGTGACATCTTTTCAATGGTGACCTCACCCATCAAATCCCCCAAGCCTACCGTATCTTCATGCGCAGCCGCCACACGCACACAGCCCATCGCCACATGATTATCCAGACGTACAGTCAAAACGGCACTGCCTTTATCCTGCTTGACCAGGACTTGATCGCCTTCAACCAAATCCAATGCTGCCATTTCTTTGGCGCACATACGGGCCATGGGTTTGATGTTGTACTTGGTTTTTTTCAAAGAAGGAGAACGACGCACGATCGGATCTGCTTGATACTGCGGCACCTCTCCAATACGCTGCAAACCATCATGCTTGATATTGACCTGAATCTCCACCAACTCACGCAGGTTATTATTCAGACTTCTCCATACCACCGCGGATGGTTTCTCACCTCCAAAAATCGCCTCTTTCACCTGCTCGGTAGATTCGAAATCAAATCCTTCTAACCCCAGTGTGTTAGCAAGCACGCGTAACACTTTCCACGCAGGACGGGATTCACCCAGTGGTCTGACTGCGGCCGCAAAACTCTGCACCCTGCCCTCTAAACTCATGAATGTGCCTGACGTCTCGGTAAAAGGCGTAATTGGCAACAAGATATCTGCGTTCTCTAGCGCTTGAGATTTGTAGGCAGTCAGTGCCACCACACATTCGGCTTTCTTCATCGCAGCTTTAGCTAAGGCCGCATGTTGGCAATCTAATTCTGGCTCAACGTTCAACAACAAATAAGCCTTGCGAGGAATCTCAAGCATCGCCCGTGCATGCATGCCCATACTGGCTGGCATCACGCCCATCATGTGCATACCCGTACTATTGGCCGCAGCTGGCAAAATTCCTCCCTTGGCACCAGCAATGCCGCCAATGGCCTCTGCCAAGCTGTACATTTCGGTAAAGCGTGGATCGCTGAGCGCCATATTGCCAATAAAGATACCGACTTTAGGTGAGATCAGATCATAAGTCTCACCATGCCCAGCCAAACTCTCAGCAATGGCCTGCGTATTGGGGCGGACTTTGATTTCCTCTAGCAATTGCGTTAGCGATGGTGGCAGACATAATGACAAACGCTGCAAACCTGACATCGCTTTCAGGATTTGTGCCAGTACATTCACCATGTCATTCGGACGGACAGTTACTTTGTGCTTGACTGGCATCAGCGGGTTATTGTCGAGCGGACTGACGATAGACAACTCGGCCCCATTGGCAACGGCTTTACGAAAACGTTGCGACAGCAATGGGTGCTCATTCCGGATGTTAGACCCAATGATCAGGATACGATCAAGTTCTTCTAGTTCTTGGATATTGCACCCCATCCATGGCGTACCCAAACGCTTGCCATCCAACCTAAAATCTGTCTGACGCAAACGGTAATCCACGTTACCACAACCAAGACCGTGGGCAAGCTGCTTAGCAAGATACCCTTCCTCCATCGTGCTATTGGGGGAGATTAACACCCCCAAAGATTCGCTGCCATATTGATTGGTAATGTCTTTAAGTTGACCCGCAGCAAACTCTAATGCCGTTTTCCAATCTGTTTCTACCCATGCACCATTGTGCTTAATCATCGGCACCTGGAGACGATCTGGACTATTCAATCCTTCATAAGAGAAACGGTCTCGATCAGACAACCAACATTCGTTGATGCTCTCTTTCTCACGTGGCAACACGCGCATCACTTTGTTGTCCTTGACCTGCACATCAATATGAGAACCCAAGCTGTCGTGCGGAGCAATGCTAGGGCGGTGTGTCAGCTCCCAGCTACGCGCGGTATATCTGAACGGCTTGCTAGTGAGCGCGCCCACTGGACACAAATCAATGATATTACCAGACAGCTCTGAATCGACACTCTTGTCAACATAGGCGGTAATCTCGGCATGCTCACCACGACCAATCATGCCAAGCTCCTGCACCCCCCCCACTTCCTTGAGAAAACGCACACACCGTGTACATTGAATGCAACGCGTCATATCGGTACTGACCAGTGGGCCAATATTCTTATTCAGCACAACGCGCTTCTCTTCGGTGTATCGGGAGTTGTTCGCCCCATAAGCGACTGCAACATCCTGCAAATCACATTCACCACCTTGATCACATATCGGACAATCCAGAGGATGATTGATGAGCAGAAACTCCATCACACTTTTCTGTGCTTCCACCGATGATTTGGAGCGTGTGAAAATTTTCATGCCATCAGCAACCGGGGTGGCGCAAGCAGGCAAAGGTTTATTGAACTTCTCCACCTGCACCAAACACATACGGCAATTGGCCGCTACTGACAATTTTGGGTGATAGCAAAAACGCGGGATCGCAACGCCAACCTTATCGGCAGCATCGATAATTGTACTGCCGTGCTCAACTTCTACTGCTTTTCCGTCTATTTCAATGTTTAACATTACTTGCCATCCACCATTGATTTGCCATGCTGTATGTAATATTCGAATTCTTGTCTGAAGTGCTTAATGAAACTCAACACCGGTGTAGCGGCAGCGTCTCCCAAAGCACAGATCGTCCGCCCAGAAATGTTGTTGCTGATATCTGTCAGCAAATCCAAGTCTTCCATCTTGCCCTGACCTTTGACGATGCGGTCAATCACCCGATAGACCCAACCCGTTCCCTCGCGACAAGGAGTGCATTGACCACAACTCTCTTCAAAGAAGAAGTAAGAAAGTCGATGCAAAGTCTTCACCATACAGGTGCTGTCATCCATCACGATCATAGAGCCTGCCCCCAAACTGGATTTGGCCTTACTCAGACTATCGTAGTCCATGGTGGCGCCAAGAATCGCTGAGGCCGGCATCACCGCAGTGGAGGCACCGCCAGGAATAACCGCTTTGAGCTGACGACCTCTCCAGATGCCACCGGCCATTGCCAGCAAGTCGACGAAAGGAGTTCCCATCCGAATCTCATAATTACCAGGCTTCTCGACATGTCCAGACACCGAAAATAGCTTACTGCCACCGGAATTTGGCACCCCTAGATTTGCGAACGCCTCCCCGCCATGCTGCATGATCCATGGGATACTGGTGTAGCTCTCGGTATTGTTCACATTGGTCGGCTTACCGAATACCCCGTAACTTGCAGGAAAAGGCGGCTTAAAGCGTGGCTGACCTTTTTTACCCTCAATTGATTCAATCAGTGCCGTCTCTTCCCCACAAATATAGGCTCCATAGCCATGCACTGCGTACAAATCGAAACTGAAGCTCGTGCCAAATAGGTTCTCACCGATATAGCCAGCCGCACGCGCCTCTTTCAAAGCCGCCTCGAAGGTCTCATAATCTTGCCAGATCTCACCATGAATATAGTTATAACCAACACGCGCACCCAAGGTATAAGCGGCAATCGCCATCCCTTCGATCAACTGATGCGGGTTATAGCGAATAATATCTCGATCCTTGAACGTGCCTGGCTCGCCTTCATCGGTATTGCATACCAGATACTTAACGCCATCAAAATAGCGCGGCATGAAACTCCATTTGAGCCCAGTAGGAAAACCGGCACCCCCACGACCACGCAGACCAGAACTCTTCACTTCGGTAATAATGTCAGTCGCTTTCACTTTCTCAGTCACAATACGCTTCAGCGAGGCATAGCCTCCCAGCTTGAGATAAGTATCCAATGCGGCCGGATTCTCTTCCGTTAAGGTGCGCAACGTGACCAGTGTTTGGCCGGTCAAATCTGTTTTAACAACGGGTTTTTGTGGTGTTGCCATTACTTAAGCCCCTCAATAATCGCATCCACTTTTTCTATGGTCAGGAACTCATGCATCTGCATGTTATTGATATGCATCAATGGCGCCCCGCCACAACAGCCCATACACTCCCCTTCTTTGAGACAAAACTTACCGTCTGGTGTAATCTCATTAAACCCGACACCGAGTTTTTGCTGTAGATGATTGACGATCTCATCCGAGCCACGCAACATACACGAGATATTAGTGCACACCGTGACTTTGTACTGTCCTACAGGAGCCAAATCATACATATTGTAAAAGGTGGCGACTTCCAATGCCGCAATCTCAGGAATCCCCAAGTACGCTGCCACTTCACTGATGCTTTCCTTTGACAGCCAGCCACGCTCAGTCTGAACGATGCGTAGCGCACTCATAACCGCAGCCTGACGCTTATCTGCCGGATACTTAGTCAGCTCGTAATCTATTTTCTCAATTGCCTCTGGACTTAACATATTCTTATCTACTTAGATTCACTTACCTATCGATTTCACCAAAGACGATATCCTGCGTACCAATGATAGCCACCAAGTCTGCAATCATATGACCTTTAGTCATTTCATCCAGCGCAGCCAGGTGCGGGAAGCCCGGAGCACGAATCTTCAAACGATAAGGCTTATTCGCCCCATCTGAAACCATATAAATGCCAAACTCGCCCTTAGGGTGCTCCACCGCCGCATATGCCTCACCAGTTGGCACATGGAAGCCTTCCGTGAAAAGTTTGAAGTGGTGAATCAAATCTTCCATATTGGTTTTGATCGACTCGCGGCTTGGTGGCGCCACTTTATGATCCGCAGTAATGACTGGGCCAGGGTTTTTACGTAGCCAATCGACACATTGTTTAATGATGCGATTTGACTGCCTGAACTCTTCCATGCGCACCAAATAACGATCGTAGCAATCGCCATTCACGCCCACTGGAATATCAAAATCCAGATCGGCATACACTTCGTATGGTTGCTTCTTGCGCAAATCCCACTCAATACCCGAGCCACGCAACATCGGTCCTGTCATGCCAAGCGCCAAGGCACGCTCTGGCGTGACCACGCCGATACCAACCGTACGTTGCTTCCAGATACGGTTGTCGGTCAGCAAGGTTTCATACTCATCGATATAAGTCGGAAAGCGGTTAGTGAAGTCTTCGATAAAATCCAGCAAGGATCCCTGACGATTTTCATTTTGCGCCTTCACTGTTTTTGCGTTACGCATCGGCGACACTTGATACTGCGGCATACAATCAGGCAGGTCGCGATACACACCACCTGGACGATAGTAGGCCGCGTGCATGCGCGCACCTGATACGGCCTCATACATATCGAACAAATCTTCACGCTCACGAAATGCGTAAAGGAACACGGTCATCGCCCCCACGTCCAACGCGTGAGCACCAATCCACAATAGATGATTCAGTACACGCGTAATCTCATCGAACATCACGCGAATATATTGCGCACGAATAGGCACTTCAAGCGCGAGCATTTTTTCAATTGCCATGACATACGCATGCTCGTTCGACATCATGGACACATAGTCCAATCTGTCCATATAAGGCACGCTTTGTAAATAGGTACGATTTTCTGCCAGCTTTTCTGTTCCGCGATGCAACAACCCAATATGCGGATCTGCACGCTGAATCACCTCACCATCCAACTCCAATACCAGACGCAACACGCCGTGCGCAGCCGGGTGCTGAGGACCAAAGTTCATGGTGTAATTTCTAATCTCAGCCATGATGCACTCCCTCATCACGAATCACACGCGGCACATTGTTTCTCAACTCAATGGATACAGGCTGATAAATCACACGTTGCTGCTCGGGATCATAACGCATCTCGACATTACCGATCATCGGGAAGTCCTTACGGAACGGGTGCCCCACAAAACCATAGTCGGTCAACAAACGGCGTAAGTCCGGATGATTCTCGAACATGATGCCAAACAGGTCGAACGCCTCGCGCTCAAACCAGTTAGCGACCGGCCACAGATCAACCAAGGTGGGCAACACCGGAAAATCCTCATCTGTGGCGAACACACGCAGACGGACGCGTTGATTCAAAGTGACCGATAAGAAATGCACCACAACCGCATAACGCAAGCCATCGTAGGCCCCATCACCAAAATCTTGATAATCTACTCCGCACAAATCGATTAACTGCTCGAATTTGAGACTAGCATCATCCCGCAGGGATTGGCACACCGCCAGATAATCCCGGGCGCTACATTCTATCGTGAGCTCATCGAACGCACGTATCTGCTTGGTGACCTTGGTTCCAAGCACGCTCTGCAAACTGGCAGACAATTGATCTAATTTAGCTGACATATGTTCTTCTTAACTATGCTCTTATTAACTACGCGCAATGGTATTGGTACGTTTAATTTTCTTCTGCAATTGAATGATGCCATATAGCAATGCCTCAGCCGTGGGAGGACAACCGGGGATATACACATCTACCGGCACAATACGATCGCAGCCGCGCACCACCGCATAGGAATAATGATAGTAACCACCACCATTAGCACAAGAGCCCATCGAGATCACCCAGCGTGGCTCTGCCATCTGGTCATACACCTTACGCAAGGCCGGCGCCATTTTATTCACCAAAGTCCCTGCCACAATCATCACGTCAGACTGACGCGGGCTTGGGCGAAACACGATACCAAAACGGTCTAAGTCATAGCGGGATGCACCTGCGTGCATCATCTCTACTGCACAACAGGCCAAACCAAAGGTCATTGGCCACAAAGAGCCAGTGCGAGTGTAATTGATCACCGTATCCAGTGTGGTGGTCACAAATCCTTTTTCTAAAATACCTTCAATACTCATATCGACATCAATCCCACTCAAGAGCACCCTTCATCCACTCATAGATGAAGCCAATGACCAACACACCCAAAAACACCATCATCACCAGAAAACCAAACAAACCGATTTCATTCAGCACAACAGCCCATGGGAATAAGAATGCAATTTCCAAATCAAACAGAATAAAGAGGATAGCAACCAGATAATAGCGCACGTCGAACTTCATCCGCGCATCTTCGAACGCCTCAAAACCACACTCGTAGGGAGAGTTTTTTGCAGAATCAGGTTTACTGGGGGATACTAATTTTGAGAGGACTAGGGGGGCGACACCGACGGCCAACCCGACCAGAATAAACAGCAGAATGGGAAAGTAATTTTCTAGCACCGATTAGCCTTTAATTGAGCAGCCTTAACGGCATTAAAATATACAGCGAATATGAATCGTTATTTTTAAAACATCTACCCCGACCAATCCTCTCATACTTGAAGGTTGCATCATCACGTCAGGCAATATCGCCGATATTATAAACCAAATTTAAGCCAGAATCTTTGCAAGAACCTCTATAAATTCAGAATTTGAGATGCAGTATTGCCCGCAAACCAGTAAACTGGCAAGCGAAGTGTGAAAAGGCATATCCATGGAATATACACGCTAAACCAACATTTGGTTTTTCCTTGGATATACCAGCTAAAGCAGGTTATTCACACGCAAAAGGCGCATACCCGTACGGGGTTCCCCAACCTCGCTAGATACTGAAATCGGTTGTGACGGAACATAGACACCGAGAAAGCCAACGCAGTCATGCATTCAAGTGGTTTAAGCAGGCAATCAGTAAATGCTGATGCTCACAAAAAATGCATTGACAGAAGTGACCTTAAAAAGTGCCCTTGCCAAAATACGGGATAGTTAGGTATCAAGCACGCGCATCCCCCCATCGATGCGTGCAACGATCATCGCCAATGTAGAAAGTCTCACCAGTGCGATTCACGCAATAGCTAGGCGAGACGATCATCTCCTCAAACGTACACCCTTCACTGATGCGGGTGTATTCAAACAGGATAGAACGGATGACTTTTGCGCCTTTGTGAATATGCGAACCATGTGATATCCAGCAAGGACCAATAATCTCAGCCCCGGCATCAATCTGCACGCTGGAATCGACATAAACAGGCCCCTCTATCTTGACTTTATCCCAATCAATTTTAGTATTAAGTCCTACCCAAATACCCGGTTTAATTTCTTTGCCTGGCATTTCCATATAGCTAATTTCGCCACGCAACACGCGCTGTAGCACTTCCCAGTAATCAGAGATGCGACCAATATCGATCCAGTGGTAGAAACGTTTTTGTGCATAGAAGGGGAGACCTTCTTTCACCAAGAGCGGAAATAGCTGACTGCCGATGTCAAATTCTACGCCACGGGGGATGAGGTCGATAGCTTCTGGTTCAAAGAAATAGATGCCAGTACTGGCAAGGTTGGAGCGCGCCTGTTCTGGATTGGGTTTTTCCTGGAATGATATGACGCGCCCATCTTCATCCGTTTCAACAATACCGTAATTGGAGACTTCCGAATTAGGCACTTCCATGGTGACGATGCTGACCAGTGCTTTTTTCTGTTTATGCTCGAGCAAGGCAGCGCCAATATCCAAATCGATCAGCGCATCTCCGCACAATACAATGGTGGTTTTGTCAAAAAAACCGCCAAAATCCTGAATATACCGAATACCACCAGCTGATCCCCTAGGCTTTGCTTCCAACTCTCCGTGCTCGAATTTACCTTCATAGGAGTAGCCGATCTGCACGCCGAGACGCTGACCATTGCTAAAGTAATGTTCAATTTTAGTATTGAGATGCGCCACATTGATCATGATCTCTTTTACACCGTGGCGAGCCAAATGTTCAATGAGATATTCCATCACCGGTTTACCCAAGATCGGAATCATGGGTTTAGGTATATCCTTAGTCAGCGGACGCACGCGCGTGCCTTTACCTGCGGCAAGAATCATCCCCTTCAACGACATCACTATTTCCAATCACTTATCCATTATTGTTTGTAGGCAGATATCCGAATACACCTCTTGAGTACACTCAGCATCCCAACACTCTTACCCTAACACTACACCATCCATATTGACTCATTTAAACCCTAACGATTTGCGTGGTCCGATGTTCAGTTTACACGCAATCGCATCTAAAGCTCAACATGCCTTGCCAGCTCGCGGCCTTTAATCATAGTTTTGCTCCTGCTCTTCCGACTGACAGGCGCTGTCAGCATGGACACATTCACCACCTGTTTCAGCTTTCCACAGTAAGACATCCATCAGGATTTTAATAACTGATTCAACGCCAGTTGCGCCAGTAGCATGCCGAAACTTGCTGTGACACTAACAGATGAGCCATAACCGGCGCAATTCAGCCCGGTGAGACTGGCGTCCGTTGAACAAATGTGACCCGAGGGCTGCATCACCGGCTCATTAGAGTAGACACAATTCAGACTCAGTTTAGCTGATTTTTTCAAGGCATCGGATCCCTTGGGGAAGCCGTGCTCCCTACGTAACAGATTACGCACTTTAGCCAGCAATTTATCTCCCTGCACATGGGCCAAATCCGCGACTTGGACTTTGGTGGGGTCAAGCCGACCTCCCGCACCGCCGGACATAAGCAAAGTCCGCTTTGCTTGTCTGCAAAACAGCGCCAGCGCCACCTTTGCTTTAGCATCATCGATACAGTCCAGCACCACGTCCGATGGTGGCTGCAAGAGTTGATGGATATTTTCGGGGGTGATGAAGTCATCTATCGCGTGCACCTGACAAGCAGGATTGATGGCAAGAATACGCGCCAACATCGCGCTGACTTTGGACTTGCCAATGTTGTCTTCTACTGCGTGCAGTTGACGATTAAAATTGGATTCGGCCACATGGTCCATATCGATCAAGGTGAGATTGCCAACCGCATTGCGCGCCAGCACTTCTGCCGCCCATGAACCTACGCCGCCCATCCCGACCACCACCACATGCGATGCGTTGAGCTTGGCAATTCCATCGTCACCATATAGCCTGCGTACCCCGCTAAAACGGCGCTTAAAATCCATATCCATCAGGTTTCCAGTACCACAAAGGCCACCGCTAGGTTTTTCTCATCGCTGATGCTGATGTGCATCCGGGTGATATGCCGCGCCTGTAACAGCGCCTGCAGCTCTGGTGCCAACACCAGAATGGGCTTACCTAAATCGTCATGGGAGATAGCGATATTCTGAAAAGTGACCGGCGCACGCAATCCCGTACCCAACGCTTTTGAAAAGGCTTCTTTTGCAGCAAAACGTTTAGCCAGGAATCGGGCCTTGATGTGAGACTGCTGATAACTTGCAAACTCACTCTCTGCCAGTATGCGCCGTGCGAATGTATCACCAAACTCAGCGACAGAAGCTTCTATGCGAGAAACTTCTACGATATCAGTGCCAATGCCAAAAATCATCTTTAGCGTATTGCGCTTGATTTCATTAAGGATTTCATCTCGCGCACGGCGTTGTCCCAACCTACAAACAAAGCGTGTGCCACGATCGCATGGCCGATGTTCAACTCTTCAAAACCGTGCAGGCGTGCAATGTGGTGTACATTATGATAGTGCAAACCATGACCAGCATTGACGATCAATTTAGCATCTTTTGCGTGGTACAGCGCTTGCTCTATCCTCGCCAACTCTGCCATTTGCATAGTATCTTGTTCCGCATCTGCAAAAGTACCGGTGTGCAGTTCGATGACGGGGGCCCCCGTTCTAACTGCGGCATCAATCTGTGCCAGATCTGGGGCAATGAAAAGTGAGACGCGAATCCCAGCATCGCTGAGCTTGTGTACGGCCTGCTTCACCTTATCAAAGTTGCCAATCACGTCCAGCCCGCCTTCGGTGGTGCGCTCCTCACGACGCTCTGGTACCAGGCAAACATCTTGCGGCATGACTTGGATGGCGATATCAAGCATCTCGTCCGTGACAGCACATTCCAGATTCATCTTGGTTTGCAACAGTGGCCTGAGTGCAAAAATATCGGCATCCTGCATGTGGCGACGGTCTTCACGCAGATGCAAGGTAATACTGTCTGCCCCAGACTGCTCTGCACGCAACGCGGCTTGCACCACGCTAGGATATTTAGTGCCTCGCGCCTGACGTATGGTTGCAACGTGATCGATATTCACACCTAGTTTGATCATTTTAGTAACCTTGTAAATCTATTAATAATTGTCTCGTATGTAGAGGTTTATCCCCCAAATAATGCGCCAGTAAATAGCGCATCAGCTGCTTACTCTGTTGCTGCGTCTGCGTGTGATGATAGTCGTCATTGGTCATATCGATCAAGGTCTGACCACTTAACAGCACCCCCTGATGATAATGCAAGGTGCTGCCATGCACACGGCACGCCCCCTGCTCGGCCTCATAACGATAATCATACTCAGGCACGATGACCACGCCATTAACATCGGTGCTCAAGGGGATGGCGTAACCCAACTGTTGCAGAAACTTTAATTCAAAGCGCCGCAACGTTGTGGCTAAATCCTGTCCCTGTGCTAAGGTCTGTAAAGTCTCAGCATAATAGTCAAACAAGGCTTCGTACGAGTCTTCACGCGGTAACAAGCGCATCAACAATTCATTGAGGTAGAAACCACACATCAGTGCCTCTCCCTGCAACAACAGCAAACCGCCACTCCACTCCAAGCTGTGTAGCGTTTTTAACTCTAACTTACCAGACCATGTAGCGGACAATGGCTGAAACGCCTGTAGCATTCCTCTCATTGCCGAGCGTGGGCGGCGCGCCCCTTTTGCGGTCGTGGCTACGCGTCCGAAATTGCGCGCAAACAACTCTACGACTAGACTGGTTTCCTTGAACGGATAGGTGTGCAGAACGTAAACAGGCTGATTATCTTGACGCTGCGTGCTGACTGCGACCATGTTTGTACTTGCAGATCAATAGCCCAAAGATTTGAGTGCCCGCTCATCGTCGGCCCAGCCACCCTTCACCTTGACCCAAGTCTCCAGATAGACTTTTCCACCGAATAATTTTTCCATGTCCTGACGCGCTTCTATTGAAATCTGCTTCAGTTTTTCTCCGCCTTTGCCTATGAGCATCGGTTTCTGGCTATCCTTATCAACAATGATGGCACAAAAAATGCGACGTAGATTTCCCACAACTTCAAACTTCTCAACCTCTACTGCCACAGAGTAGGGAATCTCATCCCCCAGCAAGCGGAATATTTTCTCGCGCACCAACTCGGCCGCCAAAAAGCGCTCGTTTTTGTCGGTCAACTCATCTTCCGCATAAATCGCCTCTTGTTCCGGCAGATAGGTACGAATAGTACTTAATAACTCATCCAGATTGAGGCTCTTCTTAGCGCTGACTGGCACGATTTCCACAAAGGGAAACTCAAGGTCAAAGTCCTGTATCAGCGGTAGCAGATTCCCCTTATCACCCATCAGATCAAGCTTATTCACCACCAAGATCGTTGGCATTTTCTCTGAGAGCAGTTTGAGCACCTTGCGGTCGGCATCACCGAGTTTCATCGGCTCAATAACGAACAAAACAACATCCACCTCGGACAGAACTTGCGTGACTGTTTTATTCAAGCCCTTATTGAGTGCATTCAGGTGCTTTTGCTGAAAACCTGGCGTATCTACAAACAGGAATTGCGTTTCAGCTGTCGTATGTATCCCCAATAAACGATGACGGGTGGTCTGCGCCTTACGTGAGGTAATGGCCAGTTTCATTCCTAGAATATGATTTAGCAAAGTGGACTTACCTACATTTGGTCGCCCTACAATGGCAACCGTCCCACATTTGAAAGGGGCAGCTTGGTCCTGATTTGAGTCTGTCATGATTTCTTGTTTCCAATCGGTCGCTTTTTTATTTCCAGCAAAGCCTGTTGGGCTGCCTGCTGTTCGGCAGCTCGCCTGCTATTACCCTCACCCACGGTTCTCAGCTGATGTGCGTCAATGTCACACTGCACCACAAAATGCTGTGCATGCGCCTCTCCGCTGGTGTGCGTTACGGTGTAAGTGGGAGTCGCCATCTTGTTGCTTTGCAATAACTCTTGCAACTGTGACTTAGCATCTTTATCGACCGCTTTAGGGTCAATCATTTTAAATCTGGCAGCATACAGCTCCAACACAAAACTTTCCGCATGAGCGAAACCGCCGTCTAGATAAATTGCACCGATGATAGCTTCTAAAGCATCGGCTAGGATAGAGGGGCGGCGCCAGCCAGCACTTTTTAATTCCCCCTCGCCCATTTTGAGCGCATCGCCTAAATGAAGGGATGTGGCAATATCGCTCAAAGTAGCCTCCTTGACCATCTGCGCACGCATCCGACTCAAGTCTCCCTCTGGTGACTTGGGAAATCGCTGATACAGTTGATTGGCGATGACAAAATTCAGGGCGCCATCCCCCAGAAACTCCAATCGTTCGTTATTAGAGGCGCCAAAGCTACGATGCGTCAGTGCCTGTGTTAGCAAGGACTCATTCTTGAAACAATAGCCTAGGCGATTAACCAACGCCTGCTGAGCAACAGCCTGAATAGTCATAGAGATTGCTAACGATTAGTCCGAAGTGCTGATAGTAAACTCAAAAAACACTGACGTTGCCCATCATTGGCTTTATCACTTGATATCCCACTGAAACAACAGCACCATCACCAGTGCCTTTTTCAATGGCGAGATCACTGCCTTTGATGACATCAACATACGCAGCGGATACTCTGCGGTCAAAAGAATCGCTGATTTCTTTGGATAATATTACCCCCAAAGTATCCTGCTTTATCGCGCGCAGCACTTGTTTTACTGAAAAAAACTCGGTGTAAGCCGGCACCATTTTCATGTTAATCAATGCAACGAACACGACCATCGCTCCCACAATCAGCATGCCCAACCACGTAGCGCCCTGCTGCCGCTCGAAACTTTTTTCATCCATGTATTTTGCATATCATCTCTGCCCTATTGACTTAGTTGAAGCGAACTACGGCTATTGAATCGAGCTACCTATTCTAGATCCCTGATCAAAATTCATCCAGATAAGAAAAGCCTTCCCAACCAAGTTCCTGTCAGGAACGAACCCCCACACACGACTATCTGAACTATTGTCGCGATTATCACCCATTGCCAGATAATGTCCAGCAGGGACGGTGATTTCTTCGTTACGGGAAAACTTCGCACCGATAGTGTCGGCTTCATAAGTGGCATAGACATCATGTACCAAAATATCATGTTCTACTTGGCCTAATTGCTCACGGTATTGCTTTGCGGTGACCATATTCAGCCCCGACATCACGTACTCATAATCGCCCAGTTCCTTGACATTGAGCGGTTTGCCATTAACGATCAATCGCTTATCCTCATAGCGGATCTTATCTCCTGGCAAACCGATCACGCGCTTAATATAGTCGATAGAGGGATCGGGGGGATAATGGAACACGATCACATCGCCACGAGCTGGCTGATTGATTTTAATGAACGCTTGGTTCAAGATGGGGACTCGCAAACCGTAGGTGAATTTATTGACTAGAATAAAGTCACCCGCCAATAACGTGGGCATCATGGAGCCTGATGGAATCTTAAATGGCTCCACAATGAAAGAGCGGATGAGGAACACCAGCAGAATTATGGGGAAAAAACTTTTTGAGTACTCAACGATGATCGGCTCTTCTGCACCTGCAGAACGCTTTTTGCTTAATACCGCGATATCAAACAGCCATATCAACCCCGTTACCAGCAAGATTAAAATCATGAACAACGCAAACATCATGGTAGCTTTACCCCAACCGTTTATTTATCTTCGACACGCAAAATCGCCAAGAATGCTTCTTGCGGAATCTCGACATTACCCACCTGCTTCATGCGTTTTTTACCCTCTTTTTGCTTGTCCAGCAATTTACGCTTACGGGTAATATCGCCGCCGTAACATTTGGCCAGCACGTTTTTGCGCATGGCTTTCACTGTCTCTCTGGCGATGATATTTGCACCAATCGATGCCTGAATCGCAATATCGAACATCTGACGTGGAATCAGCTCACGCATTTTTGCCGCCACTTCACGTCCGCGATAGACACTGCTAGCGCGATGCACAATCATGCTCAAGGCATCCACACGCTCACCATTGACCATAATGTCCAATTTCACCAGATCCGCAGCGCGAAACTCCAAGAACTCGTAGTCCATCGAAGCGTAGCCGCGCGATACTGATTTCAACTTATCAAAGAAGTCCAGCACCACTTCGTTCAATGGCATCTCGTAACTGAGCATGACTTGACGCCCCATGTACTGCATATTGCGCTGAACACCTCGCTTGTTGTTACACAAAGTCATCACTGGGCCGACATAATCTTGGGGCATTAGCAGATTGACCACGATGATGGGCTCCCTCATTTCCTCTATGCGCGAGACTTCCGGCAGCCGCGATGGATTCTCAATCTGCACTACATCTCCGTTTTTCAGCAACAACTCGTAAATCACCGTTGGCGCAGTGGTAATCAAGTCCATATCGTACTCGCGCTCTAGGCGTTCTTGTACGATCTCCATGTGCAGCAGCCCTAAGAAGCCACATCGAAAACCAAATCCCAGTGCCGTTGAGTTTTCAGCCTCAAACAACAAGGAGGCATCATTCAAACTCAATTTCTCAAGTGCGGTACGCAATGCCTCGAACTGGCTGGACTCAACTGGATACAAGCCCGCAAACACCTGTGGTTTGACCTCTTTGAAGCCCGCCAAAGGTTCGGGCGCAGGCTTACTGGCCAAGGTCACGGTGTCGCCAACTTTAGCGGCTGCCAGCTCCTTGATACCGGAGATTACAAAACCGACTTCACCAGCTGACAAGGCAGATTTTGGTAGTGATTTTGGGGTAAATACACCGACCTGCTCACACAGGTGTTCAGAGCCTGTCGCCATCAGGCGGATCTTATCTTTTGGCTTCAGCACGCCATCCATAACTCGCACTAGCATCACTACTCCGACATAGTTATCGAACCACGCATCGATTACCAAAGCCTTGAGCGGTTTGGTCACATCCCCCACTGGAGGAGGAACCTTAGCAATCACCGCCTCTAGTACATCGCGCACACCTAAGCCTGTTTTGGCTGAACAGCGTACGGCATCCTGCGCCTCGATACCAATGACATCTTCGATCTCTTGGATGACGCGCTCAGGATCTGCTGATGGCAAATCGATCTTATTGAGTACCGCAGTCACTTCCACCCCTAGATCCAGTGCGGTATAGCAATTGGCCACACTTTGCGCCTCTACCCCCTGACTAGCGTCCACCACCAGCAATGCGCCTTCACAGGCAGACAACGAGCGACTCACCTCATAACTGAAGTCCACATGCCCTGGGGTGTCGATCAAGTTGAGGTTGTAAATCTCCCCATCATCTGCCTTGTACTGCAGCGCGGCCGTCTGCGCCTTAATGGTAATCCCACGCTCACGCTCAATATCCATCGAGTCAAGCACTTGCGCTTCCATCTCGCGATCAGCCAAGCCTCCACAAAGCTGGATGATGCGATCAGCCAAAGTAGATTTGCCATGATCAATGTGGGCGATAATGGAAAAGTTGCGAATATTTTTCATGAGATCTGGTTGATTTCTAATTAACGACGACAAAGCAACAAGGTAACAACAAGGGCGCACTAGGCGCCCTTAAACATTGTCTTTGAACGGATGCGATTTTACAGCAAATTCATAGTATTAGCACCACTGATTACACGCTAACAAGATGTTACTTGCTTGCAGCCACTTTCACCGGCACATAAAGCGTGCTATCACCTCGCAACACCAGCAAGGCGACTGTCTTTCCCGCCGCAAAGCCAGCCAATAGCTTGTTGAACTGCTCAAGGCTTTGCACCTCGCTATTGTTCATACCAAGCACCACATCACCGCGACGAACTCCAGCCTGTGCAGCAGCTCCCTGAGACTCAGCTACCAACAAACCGTTTCTGCCATTCAGCTTTTTCTTTTGTTGCGGTGACAGCTCTTTCAGAATCAAGCCCAAGCGATTGATCTCTACCTTTGCTGGGGATTTGCTCGCCTGCGTCACCTCAGTGCCATCCGAAGGCATTTCCCCCACACTGACATTCAGCGTTTTCTCAGACCCCTTGCGCAACACCTCAACCGGCACCACCTTGCCAGGCTTGCTTGCGCCAACGGCACGCGGCAGATCCGCCGAGGTCATGATGGGCTTGCCATCAAACTTCACGATCACATCCCCCGCCTCCAACCCGCCTTTTTCACTGGGACCACCTTTCTCAACCGCTGCCACCAATGCGCCGTTGGTATTCTTCATACCGAAGGAGTCAGCCAACTCCTTACTTATCTCCTGAATCACCACCCCTAACCAGCCACGCGTGATTTTTCCGCTAGATTTCAACTGATTGGTGACATCAAGTGCGACATCGATGGGAATACTAAAAGAGAGCCCCATGGAGCCTCCACTGCGACTGTAGATCTGCGAATTGATGCCTACCACCTCTCCAGCCAAGTTGAACAAGGGACCGCCAGAATTACCCGGGTTGATCGCAACATCCGTTTGAATGAATGGCACATAATTCTCTTGTGGCAAGGCTCGCCCTTTGGCGCTGACAATACCAGCAGTCATGGTATTCTCAAGCCCGAATGGCGAGCCGATAGCGGCGACCCATTCGCCTACTTTCAACTTACTGGGATCGCCTGTGGTAACTTTAGGTAAGCCATTGGCTTCAATCTTCACCAACGCGACATCGGTGCGCTTATCTGCACCGATGATTTTGGCTTTGAATTCACGTTTATCGGAAAGCTTAACGATCACCTCATCCGCATCGGCCACCACATGGGCGTTGGTCAAAATATAGCCATCACTACTGATGATAAAACCAGAACCTAAAGATTGATGTTTATATTCCGGCTGCGCTCCGCCATTTTGCCCGGGGAAACCAGGCCCCGGAAAGCCTGGAATGCCAAAGCGCTTAAAAAGCTCCTGCATCTGCTCATCTCCCTGAAGTCCAGGGAACGGCATCATGCCCTCTGCACGCATGTTCTGCGTGATGCTGATATTGACGACAGCAGGACCCTGTTTTTCTGCTAATTCAGTAAAATCCGGCAAATCTTTTGCATAAACGTCCAAATGCGCAGCAGAAACCATGCTAAAAGCAACTGCCGCAACCCAATTTCTTATCATTAATTCACTCCTCTAAATATAGCGATGACTTTCATCACTTAAAATCCACCACGTCAACCCTCGCCGCCCGCTTGCAAGTGCCATCCTCATCTGCTTGACGCAAGATGACCGCATAACTGCTTACACTTGCAGATGCAACACTCAAAAGACGTTTGACCAGCGCAAACGCCAAAAACAAACCCGCCAACGCCGCCAGCAACACCCAATATTCCTGATCAAAAAGGGCTTCGGCTAACACTGCACTCAACAACATACCAAGTAGCGGAATGCCATAGAGATAGAACACTGTCTTGAGGAAAACATGCTCATCAATGCCTACGACTACGGCATCACCCACCGCCGCATGAATGTCATTTTTTGCCGTCAGAGTCTGCGACTTATGACCCAGCAACTTTCCCCAAGTTGCATTGCCACAGCCCCGTTTTTGCCCACAGAGTCCGCACGCCGTGCGGCGCTCTATTTCAAGCACGGCGAAATCCTCTTTTTTTTGGGTAACAATTGCGTATTGCTCGATCATGATATTGGAATCCGTGATGGGCTAAAATGGGCTACTTGTTGAATACGATAGCATTGGCAATCTGCACAACAGTCGCCTCCGGCACCTCACCCAATACTGTTACCAAGTAGCCTTGATGGGCACTCGCATAGAAACTGGTGCTTCCATTGGTATTCAATACGTTTTGTACTTTAACGCCTTTCGGCACGGTTTCAATAAACAAAGAAACCGAGGCCAAACCATCGGAAAAGATGACATGTGTGACCAGAGCTGACTTACCCTGCACTAGGCGCACAACCTGATCAACCTTACGGTAGCCTGCTGGCAACTCTTTGATTGTCCAATGACTGGTCTCACCACGCCCAGTCACAAGCTGTTCAGATTTTTCCATCTCATAACGCTTACTGTGATCAATACTGGGTCTAAACCAGTCTAGCGCCACCACGTCCAGCTTGGAAAAGTGATTAAACGCAAACATTTCCATGATTTCATCGCGCTGATTGAGCATAACCGACTTCAACAACAAAGCAGACTCGGTATCCACCCAAAATTGATACCGATAACGCAAACCATCTTTGGGATTTAATTGCAGGACTTGCGCCTGACGGCCAGCCACACGCTCTAAGGGGCCTGTCTGTAAAATGTAACTGTTTTTGATCACATCCAGATTGGCCGGCAACATGGCGGGAAACATGTTCTGACCACGACGCTTCTCGATCATGATTTTTTCATTTTTCGGGTTATAGATCACTAAGTCACCACTCTGACTTAGCATCTCTCTCGGGGCGCCATCCAGTACTAGACTTCGGGAAAACTCACTCTGCCCATCAAAATGATGGGTGATCTGCACCGACTTGGTCTGATGTGCAGTCTGACAAATAAAAACGCCCTGATAGCTTAATGTTCTGGCTGCAACCGCCGACTTTTGCAACAAAGCCCAGGCATCCGCTGCTTCTGTTGCGTACACCTCCACACTGCACACCGACAAAGTGACCATCAAGAGCATACACAACAATCCGCCACCCCATCTGGACAAGCCTATCAACATCATCCGATCACTCCGCGTAGCTGACTGTCTGCACGTAGTAGGAACTAGCCGAAGGAGCGAGTGTATGGTGCGCTGCCAAATACTCTGACGGAATCGGCTGTGTCAAAACCACTGTTTCTGGAACAACTCCCCGCATAGCCGAACTTACGGCGAATCCGTCAGTAGAGTTTACATACTGATCCATCGCCATCCAACCAACCAACATAATCGCAGCAACCGATGCCGCCATCGACCATACTCTTGGCATTTTTTCTTTAAATTCAATCAGTTTGCTTGATTTTTCCTGATGAGCGCTGGGAGCTAGGACTGTGGGCTCCAGCTCAAGCTTATTCATCAAGTTCTGTTTAAAATCGGAACTGAGACTTACTGAACCCCGCATGGCATCACCAATCAGATGATATCGCCCCCACGCCTCAACATTCTGCCGACTCGATTGCCAGTTACTCATCACCCGCATCACCTCCTCATGCGATAGCTCATCGTCAATTAAGGCCGATATTTGTTCTGTCATTTCTCACTCCTCATTACCTTCACTTCTCGCCCTTCAACCTCACCAGCGCTTATTTTCCGGCGTGTCCAACAGTGGTCTCAATTTTTGAGCGATTGCTTCACGCGCCCTAAAAATCCGTGACCTTACCGTGCCTATCGGGCAGTTCATGATGGTTGCGATTTCCTCATAACTTAACCCTTCTATCTCACGCAAAGTAATGGCTTCACGTAGCTCCGCGGGCAGATCTGCCACGGTATCATTCACCGTTTTGGCAATTTCTTTAGTCATCATGCTGGATTCAGGCGTATCTATGGTGCGCAACTCATCGCCAGACTCAAAATGCTCGGCATCTTCAATCTCAATGTCGGTACTCACAGTGGGTCTGCGACCTAAGGCGATAAGATGGTTCTTAGCGCTATTGATACCGATACGATAGAGCCAAGTATAAAAAGCACTGTCTCCACGAAAGTTTGGCAATGCCCGATATGCCTTAATAAAGGCTTCCTGCACCACATCTTCGATCTCGGACTGATCGCGCACCATCCGCGACACCAATCTGGCTAATTTTCTCTGATATTTATCGACCAGCAATCCGAAAGCACGCTTATCGCCGCGTTGCGCGCGTAACACGAGCTCCTGATCAATCTCTCGACTACCTGCGATGGTCATATCACCCACCGCAACCGTGGGTTGCTTAGGCTCGCTCGGGCCGAACTGTGACTGTGAATCCGCATGAGTGTTAGTATACCCCCAGCGCGAGGGTTGAATATAACGAATTTGTGCCGCCCTCTCGATTTTATTGGCTTCTATCATCGAATGATCCTTATGTTGATTACCACTATCAATCCCGCATGGCGTGCTTGATATTGTATGTTTACGCTTGCCTTTTACACTGACCAAGTTACACTCACGTTAGTTCCATCCATGGTAGACTCACTCACGAGGAAATATTTACTACACCTATGCGGCAATTTGACGTTCTCATCATCGGTAGCGGTCTTGCTGGGCTATCGCTGGCTTTGCGCACTGCAACCAACAAAAAAATCTGCTTGATCAGCAAACGTAGAATCAATGATTCTGCCAGCAACTGGGCCCAAGGCGGCATCGCCGCAGTACTTAACGATGACGACTCCATCGATGCACATATTCAAGATACACTGGTTGCGGGGGCGGGCTTATGTGATGGCGCAGTCACACGAAAAGTGGTCGAGCACGGCAAAGAAACCATCGACTGGCTGATCGAACAGGGGGTTGGTTTTACCAGAGAGCAGGACGACAGCGGCTATCACCTCACCCGAGAAGGCGGGCACAGCCATCGCCGCGTCATCCACTCCGCAGACGCCACCGGGCATGCAGTACAGACCACCCTAGCAGAAAAAGTCAGGCAACACCCGAATATCACCCTGCTCGAGAATCATATCGCTGTCGATCTGATTACTACGAAAAAGGTCAAGGACTATGACGTTGAGCTGTTCAATAGCAACACCTGCCTGGGTGCCTATGTGCTCGACAACACTACAGGCAAGGTCATCACAATTGGTGCTCAACATACCGTGCTAGCCACTGGCGGAGCTGGCAAAGTTTACCTCTACACCACAAATCCGGACATCAGCACTGGCGACGGTATTGCCATGGCTTGGCGCGCTGGTTGCAGGGTCGCTAACATGGAGTTCATACAATTCCACCCCACCTGTCTGTTTCACCCGCATGCAAAGACCTTTCTAATCTCCGAAATCGTGCGTGGCGAAGGCGGTTTGCTCAAATTGCCTGACGGCACCCGCTTTATGCCTGACCATGACCCACGAGAAGAGCTTTCCCCACGCGACGTGGTAGCACGAGCGATTGACTTTGAAATCAAGAAGCGTGGTATCGACTGTGTTTATCTGGACATCAGCCACAAACCGCTTGAGTTCATCCAGGGGCATTTCCCCAACATTTATCGACGTTGCCTGCAACTAGGCATTGACATCAGCAAAGAGCAGATCCCTGTCGTACCAGCCGCCCACTACACCTGTGGCGGAGTTATGACGGATGAATCAGGCCATACCGATATCAATAACCTGTACGCCATCGGCGAAACCGCCTGTACCGGCCTGCACGGTGCGAACCGCCTTGCCAGCAACTCCTTGCTGGAATGCTTGGTATTTGGTCAGGCTGCAGCAAAAGATATTCTCGCCCAACCCGACAGACCCACCCCTAAGCTACCCGACTGGGATGAAAGCCGCGTGACCGATGCCGATGAAGAAGTGCTCATCGCACACACATGGGATGAACTGCGCAGATTTATGTGGAATTATGTGGGCATCGTTCGCACCGATAAACGCCTGAGCCGCGCATTACACCGTATTCACATGTTGCGCGATGAAGTGCATGAGTTCTACAGCAACTTCAAAGTCAGCAATGATTTAATTGAGTTACGCAACCTGCTACAAGTGGCTGAACTGATCGTAAAAAGTGCCATGGCGCGCAAAGAAAGTCGCGGCCTGCATTACAGCAAAGACCATCCACATACCGAGACAGAAGCGGTGCCAACCGTCCTTGAACCCTCCAACTATTACAGCCTGCTGGATAGTGAGCACGGGCACCCCACCCCCACTAAACAGGGCTAGTGCATTCATTCAAGCTTAAAGAGCGCAAGAATCCCTGACCGCCATTACAGAGTGATTCTGTTTTGCGATATCAACACACTATTCGACATTAGTTCGCCTGACTAGTCTGCGTTTTGTAATACTCACGTACCGCTGTCATATCAAAATCACGCGCCCATTGGATGATCGCATCAAAAGCTGGCGCGCCAATCTCCCCTACCTGCGCATGAATTCCCGCTTGTTCACGAATCACCAGGATACCTGGAACCTGATTCACTTCAAAATATTCAGCGATTTCAGGGTTGAGTTCAGTATTGACCATGCCAAACAAAATATCAGGGTTTTTCTCAGCGGCAGCCTCAAAAGTCGGTGAAAATGCAACGCATGGATCACACCATGGCGCCCAGAAATCAACAATCACAAAAGCATTGTTTTCGATTGTTTCTTTAAAATTTTGTTTATTGAGTGAAACGACTGCCATGATGACATCCTAAAATTAATAATTAACGGGCACTTCTACAAATATATTTTTTGCGAGCATCAGCTTCGCTGATTGCCTGCTTTCATCGCTTGAGCATCTGAATTTATAGAATGCGCCCTTAACGTTAGGTTAAGAGTTTAGCAGAGCTCGCTCATTAAGTTAAGACACATTTCCACTTTAGAGCCCTTCCTAAACTACCGGTTGATTCCAACGATTGGCAAAAAACAGCTCAGACAAAGGCTTTCTCACACGCTCAACAGTCTCTCTCGCCAACACATCGCCTTCTAGGGTTGCAATATCCGCTGGGTAACCAACCGATATCATTGCCATCAAAGTGTACTGCTCTGGGATATTAAAGGTAGAACGTACTTTGTCTGAGTCAAAACCACCCATCTGATGTGCCATTAACCCCATACTGAATGCCTGCAAACATAGATTTTCTGCAGCTGCGCCCGTATCATACTGTGCAAAACGATTAGGCTTTTGGTTATGCCTAAATAGCGTATCCGCGCACACCAATAAGAGTAATGGTGCATCTTTTGCCCAAGCCTGATTACCTGGCACTAGACAATAAAACGCTTGCTGCCAACTTGCCGCGTCTGTGTTTTTATTCCAAACGACAAAACGCCAAGGCTGATCACCAAAGCAAGAAGGTGCCCATCTTGCCGCCTCAAGTAGTGCAATCACCTGATCTTGACTAACACTCTTTGTAGCATCATAAGCACGCCCGCTCCAGCGAGCTGCAATAGTCACATCAATGGGTACTTGGGTAATTGCAGGTTTATGCATAATAGTTACGCTTTGATAATGAATTTTTGAATTTTTCTGATACTGATATATCAGCCAATTTTAAGACTCTGTTGAAAACACATAATAATCTCAATCTTGGTCGTTAAAAAATATCCCCGTAAACAATTTGCCTACGGGGATATTCACTTGCAACTTATGTGGTCAAAACTTGCAGCTTATGGTGTAACCCACACAATTTGTTGGTAAGATTGTTGCTTAACCGCACTTGGATTCACCGCAATTTAAACAGGTGAGGCAGCCGTCCATAATGATGCTGGCTTTGGTGTTGCATTTCTTGCATAGCTGCGCACCTTTGGGAAATCCTTCGTCATTCATTTCTTCGCCAGATTTAGCATGTTTTTCCAGATATTCCGCTTTTTTTTCATCAATCAGTTTTTGTTGATGCTCATCCAGCCCTTGTTTTTTTAGCATGCCAATTTCTTGCAGGTGTTGTTCAACCACTTCGCCAATCTCAGCGACTAGGCTTGGCACGAACTTTCCTCCTTTTTTGAAGTATCCTCCACTCGGCTCAAATACGCTTTTGAGCTCTTCAACCAAGAATGTTACATCTCCGCCTTTACGGAATACAGCCGACATGACGCGCGTGAGGGCAACGATCCATTGAAAGTGCTCCATGTTCTTGGAGTTAATGAAGACTTCAAACGGGCGACGATGTTCTTGTGGTGTGCCTTCATGCATCACGATGTCGTTAATGGTGATATACAGCGCGTGCTCTGTAACGGGGGTTTTGATCTTGTAAGTGTTGCCTACGAGTTTTTCTGGGCGACCGAGCGGTTCGCCCAGTGGAATAATATTGGATATCTCCTGTGCTTTTACCTCTTCTGCCCTGACTTTTGCTTTGTCTTCTTCCGTTACCAGATTGTAGCTAACGATTTTCTTTTCAATTTTGATAGTCATATTATTCTCCTCTTTTGGTTAAGGATCTCCCTCACCCGAGCCCTCTCCCGCAAGCGGGCGAGGGGATTGTTATTTTTAATTTAGCTGGGTTAAAACGTTACGCGCGAAATGAGTGCTAGGCGAAAACTGGTTTTGAACCGGAATGTACATTGAAGTACATGAGGATTTAAAACCAGTTTTTAACAACGCAATCATGAGCATAGTAGTTTTAAGCAGCTAAATTTAGAATTTGCCGTAATAGCCCTCTTTCAAAGCATCATACAAATTGGCTGCTGAGTGTGTTTCGCCGTCATATTCAATCTCTTCGTTGCCTTTGACTTCAATCTCAGTGCCATCTTCTAGCGTGAATTTGTAGGTGGTATTCTCTAAATCTTTCTCGGTCACCAATACACCTTGGAACGCTTCTGGGTTGAATCTGAAGGTGGTGCACCCTTTTAGACCTTTATCGTATGCGTAAAGATAAATATTTTTGAAGTCTTCAAAATCATAATCGGTCGGCACGTTGATGGTTTTTGAGATTGAGCTGTCAATCCACTTTTGTGATGCCGCTTGAATATCCACGTGGGCTTTGGCCATGATGGTGGAAGAGTCTAGGAAGTAATCCGGCAATTGCTCTTCAGGCTTGTCGCTAAATGGCATGGCATTGGGGTTCACCAACTCGCGGTAAGCCAATAGCTCATAAGAGAACACATCGACTTTTTCTTTGGATTTTTTGCCTTCACGAATCACGTTGCGCGCATAGTGGTGAGCAAATGACGGTTCAATCCCGTTGCTGGCATTATTCGCCAATGACAGTGAGATGGTACCAGTTGGGGCGATGGAGCTATGGTGGGTGAAGCGTACCCCTTTAGCGGCAATCTGGTTGCGCAAGCCTTCAGGAAATTGCTGCATGTAACGGCTGTATTTACCCAATAAGACCTTACCGGCGATCTTTTGACCGACTTTGATGCCATCGGCAGCCATTTCTGGGCGTAGGCGCATCATGTCGGCAGTCACTTCAAATTTCTCATCCATAATCGGTGCTGGACCTTTTTCTTCTGCCAGTTGCACCCCTACGTTCCAGCCTTCTTCAGCCATGACGCGGGTGACTTCTTCGGTAAATTTGATGGAGTCTTCTTCACCGTATTTCATTTTCATCATGGTTAAGCTGGAACCCAAGCCTAAGTAGCCCATGCCATGACGGCGTTTGCGCATGATCTCATCGCGTTGTTGTTGTAAGGGTAGACCATTGATCTCCACGACATTATCTAGCATGCGGGTGAACACACCCACCACCTCGCGATATTCTTTCCAGTCAAAATAGGCTTCATCCGTGAATGGTTTTCTGACAAAACGTGTTAAATTGATAGAACCTAACAGGCAGGCACCATAAGGCGGGAGCGGTTGCTCACCGCATGGATTGGTCGCGCGGATGTTTTCACAGAACCAGTTATTGTTCATTTCATTGACGCGGTCAATCAAAATGAAACCTGGCTCAGCAAAGTCATAGGTTGACGACATGATGACATCCCACAGGCGACGTGCCTTGATGGTCTTGTAGATTCGGCAGGCGACTTTGCCGGCATCTTTACCTTCGGTCTTGGTTAAGTATTTGCCTTTAATTGGCCACTCGCGCCACACCACCTGGCTGTCATCGTTGGTGTTCAAACCATCAACAATGGCTTCTTTCTCAGTGACTGGAAAAGCCAGCTTCCATTCAGCATCCGCTTTGACCGCCTCCATGAACTCTTTGGTAATCAGGCAGGACAGATTGAACTGACGCAAACGGCCGTTCTCGCGTTTGGCTTTGATGAAATCGGTCACGTCAGGGTGTGAAATATCAAACGTGGCCATTTGTGCGCCACGGCGACCGCCAGCTGAGGACACTGTGAAGCACATCTTGTCGTAAATATCCATAAATGACAGCGGACCGCTGGTATAGGCGCCGGCGCCTGCCACAAACGCACCTTTCGGGCGCAGTGTTGAGAACTCGTAACCGATGCCGCAACCTGCCTTGAGGGTAAGGCCAGCCTCATGCACTTTGCCTAGAATATCGTCCATGCTATCGGAGATGACGCCAGACACCGTGCAGTTGATGGTAGAGGTTGCCGGCTTGTGTTCAAGCGCGCCAGCATTAGAAGTGATGCGACCTGCAGGAATCGCACCTTTGCGTAATGCCCATAAGAATTTCTCATGCCATTCAGCACGCTTTTCATCGGTCGTTTCTACATCAGCCAAGGCACGGGCTACACGTGCAAATGAGGCATCCATGTCAGTGTCGACATGTTCGCCTGACTTTGTCTTCAATCGATACTTTTTATCCCAAATATCCAATGAAACTGGCTGAATTGGAATCTCCCTTTCAGCATCGGCATTTGCAGATTTAGCAGTATCAACGACCTTTAACATGAATCACTCCCTATGATGAAACCAAAGCCACGGGGTTGACCAGTGGCTATCGTGTCTGATTAATAAAATTATTGAATTTCAGCATTCAGACAATGGGTAGCGCCATGGGTCTGAATGTAACTAAAACACAATATGTTGTGTTTTTTTGTTAATTTAATCATTTAGTAGTGGTCGGTCAAGAAGTTTTTGGGGGAATATTTTTAATTTTTAATGCGATCTCCACTTGCAAATTGGCAAGCTCGCGCCAGCATTGGCTTACAACCCAGCATCTAATTTTATGGGTTTAAAAATACTGTGAAATTAGAAATCGCTCTCGATGAATGATATGTGAGAAAATGTTGCATCAATCAAAGTCAGGACTCATTGATTCTAGTCATGAACCGAAGCATCTACACATTTTTGCTATATGTCCTACTGCCACTCACGCCGCTGAAGCTATTGTGGCGCGCAAGAAAACAACCTGAATATCTGTCGCACTGGCATGAGCGCTACGGCTATTATCTATTCAAACCGATCAAGCCTGTCATTTGGCTACATAGTGTTTCTGTGGGTGAAACACGTGCGGCAGAACCACTCATTCGAGCTTTGCTTGATGAATACCCGAATCATCAGATATTGCTGACCCATACCACGCCAACTGGTCGCGCAGCTAGTGAGCAATTATTTAGCGATGCGGTGATGCGAACTTACCTTCCTTACGACACACCTGGTGCGGTCAAGCGCTTCTTGAATAATTTTCAACCCGATATCGGCATTATCATGGAGACTGAGCTCTGGTTCAACCTGATTGCCCAGTGCAAACAGCAGGCCATTCCACTCCTACTGGTCAATGCACGTCTATCCGAGAAATCTTCGCGCGGATATAAAAAGCTGGGGGCATTGGTAAACGAAGGTTTACACAACTTATCAGCGATTGCCGCACAGACTGAGTACGATGCACAGCGCCTGGAAGAATTAGGGGCCCCCAAAGTGAACGTGACCGGTAATTTAAAATTCGATGTCGCGCCTCCTGCCCAAGCCGAGGCTAACGGCAATCAAATGCGTACCGCTTTTGGGCAAGACCGCCCGGTATTTTTGGCTGCCAGCACCAGAGAAGGTGAAGAAGAGATGGTCTTGAATGCTGTCGAGAATCTCAATACACAAAACCTACTCACCGTGATTGTGCCTCGCCACCCGCAACGCTTTGATGCTGTAGAAACATTGCTAAATCACCGCAAACTAAGTTATTTGAGACGCTCAGCTTTGCATCAAGACAGCCATGTCAGCCCTGAAATCACACACATACTGGGCGACACCATGGGTGAGATGTTCACCTACTACGGCGCTTGTGATATCGCATTCATCGGCGGAAGCCTGTTGCCGCTAGGCGGGCAGAGCCCAATTGAAGCTTTAAGCATGGGAAAGCCCGTGCTGATTGGTCCACATACCTTTAATTTCGATCAAGTCACCAAACTTGCGACCGCTGCAGGGGCGGCCATACAAGTACAAAATAGTGCAGAACTGACGAAACACATTGATGCGCTATTCGCACGTCAATCTAGACAGCAGTTAATGTCAGAGAACGCACGCAGCTTTACTGCCGCCAATCAGGGGGCTACTCAACATACGCTAAAACTGATCCAAACCTTGATGCGCAACTAGACCAGGAAAGTACGCGCAGACCGCTCATCAAGAACACTTCTCCGGCACCCATACCGGCATCATGACGCGTCAATGAACTTTTCCAACGCCAGCCACCGCTCGCTTTGCCTCGATTAACCATCCATCTGCACCACGCGTACCCAAGGCGTACAGATGTCAACTGGTCTTCAAGGTAACAACTCGGACTCACATCCCATGTGAATTTTTAATGGATTAGCGAATTAACTTGACCAGCGCCTTGAAGACATCCCCTTCAGCCACAGCAAGCCATTCAAACATCACTGACTCCGTATTCGTGACGATGCAGCCTGCATCGCGCATTCTAGCCAGAGCGTTAGCTTTATTAGCTGGATTACGCGAAACAACGGCATCTTCCACAATAAACACTTGCTTGCCTATCGCGCGCAAATCCAGCGCAGTCTGTACTATACAGATATGCGCCTCCATGCCCGCAAGTATGATCTGAGGATGATCACCTGTAAGCTGGCGCTTAAACCTCGGTTCTTGAACGCATGAAAAGGCTTTTTTCTCTATCGGTTGGATACCGACAGACTGCGCCGACAATTCCGCTAACGTGTGCCCTAAGCCCTTAGGATATTGCTCGGTGATGATGATCGGCACATTGAGTAGACGTGCCGATTGCAGCAGTGTGCCGCAATTTTTTACCACTGCTGCCATGTTTTCTTGAGGCATAGCAACCGCTAATTGTACCTGCATATCCACCAGCATGAACTGGCTTGTATTGACCTGTGCTTTTAGCGAAATGGAGTTCATATTAGTGGTCGGCAAGCACCAACTGTTGGTTGATATCAGCAAGGTCTACTTCTGCAACCACGCCAGTTGTAGCCTTCAAGCGAATGATATTAGCGAGATAACCATAACGTGCCTGTAGCAAATCACGCTTTGCGCTGAATAACTGCTGTTGTGCATTAAGCACATCCACACTGGTTCGCACGCCCACCTCATAACCTAACTTGGTTGAATCTAACTGACTCTGGCTGGAACTAAGCGCCTGCTCGAAAGCTTTCACCTGCGCGATGCTGGTCTCTAAGTTAAGGTAAGCGCGCTGTGTATCGAGCTCAGTTCGACGGCGCGCTATTTCCACATCATCTTGCGCTTTTTGCTGATTCAATACAGCCTGACGTGCACGTGAACTGATTGCACCACCTTGGTAGATTGGGATTTGAAGTTGCAAGCCAATGGTACCGTTAGTCAAATCTTGGCCAACACCAGCAGTACCGCCATTTGAATAAATATCTGTGTAACTTGCCACAGCATCCAGCGTAGGTAAATGTCCAGCATTAGCACGTGCTATTTCCTGCTCGTTCAACTTCACAGTATCTTGCTGGATTTGGATCGTCAGGTTGTTCTGCATCGCCACTTCTAGCCACTTCTCTAGACTTTGCTCCAGTCGCTTCACCTTAATATCTGCTTTTACAGTGGCTAGCTTTTGTGGCATTTCCCCTGTGATTGCCTGCACGGCATATTTAGCGACTTGATGTTCGTTTATGGCGGCAATTTCTTGCGCTGTAATCAAATCAAAACGTGCCTGCGCTTCATTGACATCGGTAATGGTCGCAGTACCGACCTCAAAATTGGCCTTTGCTTGCTCTAATTGGCTTTGAATCGCAGTTTTTTGAGCAATGATCAGTTCAATCCGGTCTTGAGCCATCAGCACATCAAAATAGTTCTGCGTCACTCTGAGCATCAAATCTTGCTGGCTCAAATGTAACTGTTTATCTGCTTGGCTTACCTGTATCTGACTTTGATCAATTTGTACCAAATTCTGCTTACGGTAAATCGGCTGACGCAGCTCAACACCATAATTGTAGCCTTCAAAATTTTGCCTACCCTCGGTTCTAAAGGCATTAAATCCGGCACCTGTAAACTTGATATCCGTCTGTGAGGCACTCACGCCCGCGTTAAAGTTAACCGTAGGACGGTATAAGGCTTTGCCCTGCTCGATAATCTCCTGTGCCGCCCGATTGGCACTTAGTGCAGACGCAAGTGTGGGGTCATGTGCCAGCGCTTGCTGGTAGATATCGAGCAGTGAATAAGGCTGATTTTCTACATGGACATCTGCATGGACATAAGTTGCGACACTGAGTAACAAGCTTACTAACAATCCACTCGCCAATTTTGTCACGGATCTATTCACTAGAACTCAAATTTAGTAGCTTGTGGTGCATTTTCCAGTGAGGGCAGGCATGTTTCAAACACTACCTCATGTCGGTAATCGTTCTCTGCGATGCGCTGAGTCAGTGTTGCTTGCATTATGGGCGCATCACCAACGACGGCAAATAAACGCCCCCCTACGCTCAGCATCTTTTCTGCCGCTTGTGGATGCAGATGCAAAGCGCCTGCAAATACAATCACATCATAAGGGCCCCCACCGACAAACCCACGTGAAGCATCGCCGATATGCAGCGTTACGTTATGAATATTCTGAGATTGTAGGCGGTACTGAGCTAGATTAGACAACGCTGGATAAATCTCGACGGCATCCACATGCGCCCCCAAGGTAGCCAGCAGGGCAGTCAGATAACCGCTTCCTGTGCCCACCAGCAAAATTCGATCAGCTTTCTTGACGCCGATTGTCTGTAATATCCGACCCTCCAGCTTGGGTGACAGCATTGTTTGACCCTCACCGATAGGCAGCTCGATGTCCGCAAATGCCAGCCCCTGTTGTGACTCAGCCACAAAATGCTCGCGTGGCACTTGATCTAACACGCTCAGCACGGATGCATCCAGCACATCCCAAGGGCGAATTTGTTGTTCTATCATATTAAAACGTGCCGCTTCGCGGGGGGTATTGAATCTTGTGTCTAGATTTACTGTCTGTGTCATCTCAATTACTCTTAGTCGTTAGCTTGGTTAATTATAGCGCAAGAATTTGTAAGGGCGCTTACTCTTTGGCCACCCAATCACCAGATTTGCCACCATGTTTCCCGAGCAAGCGGATATCACAGATGGTCATAGCGCGATCTACACTCTTGCACATGTCGTAAATGGTGAGTAGCGCTGTGCTAACTGCGGTGAGCGCTTCCATTTCCACGCCGGTTTTGCCATGGGTTTCTGCGGTGACTGTACATAAGATGCTGGAGGAGGCTTCTATCACTTCAAAATCTGCGGCAACGCGCGTCAAGGCAATCGGGTGACATAGCGGGATCAATTCGGCCGTTCTTTTACTGGCTTGGATCGCCGCGATACGAGCAATGCCGAGGACATCACCCTTTTTGCTATTACCCTGCTGAATGAGTTTGAGCGTGTCAGGTAACATGCTGATGCGACCTGTTGCAACGGCAATGCGATGCGTTTCAGCTTTTTCTCCGACATCTACCATGTGGGCTTGGCCGCTGTTATCAAAGTGTGTAAGGGTTTTCATAGGAGGTATTCTTCATATTGAGCGCAGATTTTTGATGAACCGATGCAACAAAACGCTATCATAGCAACAATGAAATTAAAAACACCAATTATTATCCTAACTGTGGCTTTGTCGCTACATTGCTCAATGTTGCAGGCCAATGAGTTGCCTGATCTTGGCGATGTTTCTGCCACGGTGTTATCTCCGTTGCAGGAGCGCGCGATTGCTGAGCAGATTCTGCGAGAAGTCGCCGTGAGTGATGAGGTGTTGCATGATGTTGAGGTCACAGATTACCTGAAGGCGCTGGGAGCTAGGCTGGTTGCCAATGGTCCTGATCGGCAACAGAAGTTCAATTTTTTTGTGGTGCAAGATCGCTCCATCAATGCATTTGCGATGCCTGGGGGGGTGATTGGGGTGCATACTGGCCTGATGCTGAGTGCTAATAGTGAGTCTGAGCTGGCGAGTGTATTGGGGCATGAAATCGGCCACGTGACTCAGCGGCATTTAGCGCGCATGCTGGCTTCGCAGAAGTATGATACGTTTAAGAATCTAGCCGGTGTTGCGCTGGCCTTGTTGCTGTCACGCTCAAATCCACAGTTGGCGAGTGGGGCCATGACAACCGCAAGTGCGATGGGTGTGCAAAGTCAGCTAGACTACACCCGTGAACACGAGCGGGAGGCGGACCGTATCGGCTTGCAAATTTTGGATAGTGGCGGTTTTGATGTGCGTGCCATGCCGCAATTTTTCAATACGCTACAGCGAGGGACGCGTTTCATTGAAGGCGGAGCGCCAAGTTTTTTGCGGACTCACCCATTGACCACGGAGCGTATTGCTGACGTTGCCAACCGTGTAGAGCAGATGCCCTACCGACAAGTGACAGATAGCGTTGAGTTTTACTATGTGCGAGCCAAGTTGCGCGCATCTCAGGGTAGTTTGCAAGCGGCAATCGATCTGTTTGAGCAGAATATCCGTGAGCAGCGTTATAGTCACGAGGCTGCTGAACACTTTGGATTAGCAACTGCCTATCTGTTAAAAAATGATGTCGTCAATACGGAAAAGGAACTGGGGTGGCTGAGGCAGCATGCACCAAAACATGCCATGATAGAAAATCTAGCAGCGAGGCTATTAGTAGCCCAAAACAACCCTCAGCAGGCAGAACGTCAATACGCATCAGCATTGAATGTCTACCCTGGCAATCTTGCCCTGATTTATGGCTATGCCGAGCATTTTCTGGCGATCAAACAACCGGAAAGAGTCATCGCTCTGATTAAGGATAAGCAGGCTTTGTACCCCGATGACGCGATGCTATTCGAGCTATTGGCCAAAGCCTACACAATGCAGGATAAAGTACTACTCAGACATCAGGCGCAAAGTGATGCTTATTTCAGAAAGTACGATTTGACGCGAGCAATCGAGCAGATGGATTTGGCGAGTAAGGCCAATGATGGTGATTTTTATCAGAAATCCATTGTAGAAGCGCGGTTAAAGCGGTTACGGCAGATGCAGGGCAAAGAAAAGAAAGCAAACTTCTGGGAGTAAAGAGACAGTGAAACGAAGAGACTTTTTGCTGGGTATATTGACACTTGCCACATTGGCGCCAATAAAGGTATTGGCAGCCTTGTGGAATAAAGCCGCTTTCGAATCTACACGGTTACAAGATGCTAGCAGGCATCTGCAAATTAACGCTGAAATTCCAAGCCAGCTAATTGAAATTGTTGCACCTGAGCGTGCAGAAAATGGCGCCATCGTGCAGGTGGAAGTAAGGAGCCATATTCCCCAAACAGAGGCAATTGCGATATTTGTGGAAAACAATCCAAACCCGTTAATCGCTAATTTTATATTCAACAATGGGGCGCAGCCATTTGTAGTAACGAGGATCAAGATGGCAGAGAACTCGGAAATCAAAGTGGTGGTCAAGTCTGCTGAACGTTATTTCACCCATTCAAAAAACGTCATCGTACTTTCAAATGGATGTGGCTAAGATGAATGCAGACAATATGAAAATGCGTGCCCAGCTAAAGGACGGGTTGCTTGAGGTGAAGGTGTTGATCAGCCACCCCATGGAAACTGGTCGCAGAAAAGACGACTCCGACAGGCTGATCCCTGCACATTTCGTGCAGTTACTCACCGCGACTTGGAATGGAAAGATTGTGCTTGAGGCACAATGGGGCACTGGAATCTCTAAGAATCCGTATCTTACGTTCTACCTGCAAGGGGCTCAGGTGGGCGATATCGTTGAAGTGACTTGGCATGACAATCTTGGCGAAAGTGCTACTCAAAAGATTGCAGTCACGCAGGCTTGATAATCGGCATAAAAAAGCAGGGCGCTTGCGCAGCCCTGCTTGTCATTTGCAATCCCGTTTGATGGATTACAGGTCTTTAGCGTTTTCAGCCAAGTATTTCGCTACGCCTTCCGTTGAAGCGTTCATACCGGCTTTGCCTTTTTTCCAGCCTGCTGGACATACCTCACCGTTGGCTTCAAAGAATTGCAGTGCGTCAACCATGCGTAGCATTTCATCAATGTCACGACCTAAAGGCAAGTCGTTTACAACCTGATGTACCACCACACCTGCTTTATTAATCAAGAATGAGCCACGGTAAGCGACACCTCCATTGGCCTCAACATCATAGGCCTTACAGATGTCATGTTTGATGTCAGCCACCAGCGGGTAGCCCACTTGGCCGATACCACCGTTGTTGATGGGTGTGTTTTTCCATGCCAAGTGAGTAAAGTGTGAGTCAATTGAAACACCAATCACTTCAACGCCACGGCTTTTGAAATCAGCCAAGCGATGATCAAAAGCAATCAGCTCTGAAGGACAAACAAATGTGAAATCTAAGGGGTAAAAGAAAATAACAGCTTCTTTGCCTTTAATGTAGCTCGCTAAATTGAAGCTCTCATTGATTTCGTTATTGCCCATTACCGCTGCAGCGGTGAAGTCGGGTGCTGGTTTTCCTACTAATACGGCCATCGTTTTCTCCTATAAATTGTTGGGCACTTCTATAAATACATTCTTTGAGCGCATTACTGCGTTGCGCGGTTTTTTGGTTACGACATAACCTAAAGGTTAGTCTGCACCGCAACTGCGTTGTCGCAACCTCGCTGTATACTGCATACTATCTCAGCTTCTGCGTTCCGTCACAACCGACTTAATGCTTCAGCATTTAGCGAGGTTGGGGACGCCCCATGCGGGTGTGCGCCTTGTACTGCATCTCAAATCCTGCGTTTATAGAAGCGCCCTGTTGAATAAAGTTGATAGAGCAAGTGTGACGATTGGCTATAAGACAACGTACACAAAAGAATACTTGAATATTACACTCAGGTATATTTTCTCACAAGTGAGGTTTGGGTATAAGATGATTTTACTTAAAAGATACTCACCTTTGTACTGAAGCTTCAGTACACAATTAGATCGGCATTATTTTGCTTTACAGGTGTTAATGCCAAGAATGCTATAAAGCCCACAAAAGCTCATTAGGCCAGTGGCAAGTGGCACAACGCCAATCCACGCCCACATCGGGCCACCGGCAGCAGCAACCCAAGCGATTAATGCCACACCAACGACCACTCTTAAAATCTTATCAATACCGCCAACATTTGCTTTCATTGCATCTCTCCTGATAGTTAAAGTTGTGACAAAACTTTACGACAGCATTGTGACATTAAAAAGTGACTTTAGTGACATTGGCTATTGTTTTAATGTTGCGCTGGGTTGTGCACTGATGCTCAGTGCAACTGCTTCAGCCACTTTGATACCATCCACACCAGCGGAGAGAATTCCGCCCGCATAGCCAGCGCCTTCGCCGCATGGATACAAGCCTTTGGTATTGATGCTCTGTAAGGTTTCATCATCACGTTTGATACGAATCGGGCTTGAGGTGCGTGTTTCCACACCGGTTAGCACGCCTTCTGCAAAATCGAACCCTTTGATCTGTTTTGCGAATTCCGGAATTGCTTCACGGATTGCACTGATGGCGAATTCCGGCAAAGCGGTGTCTAAATTGGTCAGATGCACGCCCGGTTTGTAGGATGGCATAACGCTGCCGAATTGCGTCGAAGGTCTGTTGGCCAGAAAATCCCCAATCAATTGACCAGGTGCATTGTAATTGCTACCGCCCAATAAAAAAGCATGGCTTTCTAACTGGCGTTGCAACTCCATGCCGGCGAGGGGATTGTCAGGATAATCGACTTCAGGGGTAATGCCAACCACGATGCCCGCATTGGCGTTACGCTCGTTACGCGAGTATTGGCTCATGCCGTTAGTCACTACGCGATTGGGTTCCGAGGTCGCAGCAACTACGGCGCCACCTGGGCACATGCAAAAGCTATATACGCTACGCCCATTTTTAGCATGGTGTACCAGCTTGTAATCTGCCGCGCCCAGCTTGGCAAGCAAATCCTCACTATAACTCTTGCCGTATCTAGCTCTATCAATGAGCGATTGCGGGTGCTCGATACGGAAGCCAATCGAAAACGGCTTGGCCTCAACGTAAACACCACGTTTATAAATCATCTCAAAAGTGTCGCGTGCGCTGTGGCCCACGGCAAGTATTAAATGGTTGGTGGCAATGCGCTCGCCAGTTTGCAGCACCACTGCCTGCACCTCACCAAGTTCGATCTCGATATCTTCCACACGCGATTCGAACCGGACCTCACCGCCAAGTGCAATGATGGTTTTTCGCATTTCTTCCACCATGCCTACCAATCTAAAGGTGCCAATATGTGGGTGGCTGACATACATGATTTCTTCGGGCGCGCCCGCCTTTACGAATTCTTGTATCACTTTTCGACCATAATGCTTTGGATCTTTGATTTGACTGTAAAGTTTGCCATCAGAGAACGTCCCCGCACCCCCTTCGCCAAACTGTACATTCGATTCCGGATTAAGCATATTTTTGCGCCACAATCCCCAAGTATCCTGTGTACGTTTACGCACTTCCTTACCGCGTTCCAGCACGATGGGCTTGAAGCCAGACTGGGCAAGAATAAGCGCCGCAAAGATGCCGGCAGGGCCAAAGCCTACAATCACCGGCCTTTGCTGTAAATGCGTTTGCTTTGTCGATATGGTGTTGCCTGCCTCGTTCGACGCTTGCCATACTCCCTGTACGACCTGTGCGCCTTGCTCGTGGGTGCCTTGTCTCAACTTCTCATTCGAATTTTCGCTGCTCTTCGATGCTATGGCACTAGAACTGTTTACCATAGCAACGAAGTGATAGTTAGTGTCCGGGGCAGGCTTTACATGCGGGTCTTTTTTGAATTTAGCCAAAAGATTGGCTTCGTTTTTCGCTTGTACGTCCAGATTATAGACATACAGAATCGCATGAGATTTACGTGCATCCACACCGCGTTTAAAAATGCTGAAATCAATCAAATCACTTTCAGGAATTTCCAATCGTTTAAGCAGGGCGGCTTTGATTTGCTCGTCTTGATGTTTGAGCGTGTCAGCAAGCTCGATAGGAAGTTTGATTTCGTTAATGCGAAGCATGGTCGATAAGTTCTTAGAGTAGAGGTGCTTGCCCGAGGAAGCGTTCAATTAAAGGGCACTTAGTGTCCTCACTTAGTGCCCTAAAGTTTGCGTCATCATAACCTATCTTGTTGATAATTACTTTGGCACAAGCTCTAGATTGCCAACACACAGATTATTATGCCTGCAAATAGGGTTTAGATTTCTAGATTAAGCTGTAACAGCTTGCGTAGCATGGGCACTGTCACAGGTTTTTTGGTTGTGAGTGACCATTCATCCAATGCATTGATGGTGGCAATCAGGTTAGGTAAATCGCGGTGCAGATACCGCAAGCAGTAATCAATGACCTCGGTGGGAAGGCGCATACCACGAATTCTTGCATGATGCCGCAAGGCGAGCGCTTTTTCTTCGTCCGAAAGCGGGTGAAGCTGATAAGCAAGACCCCATGCTAAGCGCGTAGAAAGATCGTCACGCAAACCCATATGGCTGGGAGGTGCGTTGCCTGTGACGATAAGCGCGCGCTCGGATGTGCGACCAGCTAAGTTGTCATCACGTATCTGGTTGTAGGTGTTAAAAAGATCGATCTGATCTGCCTCGTTAAGCAGGTGCACATCGTCTACGGTGATGACATTGTGTGCCTGGCAGGCGGTAATTAAATGCGTCTTTCCGCTGCCCGTTTCACCCCAAAGATAGATAAAGCGTATGGCGCTAGATGCCGGGTCAATTGCCTGCTGAATGTTATGCAGTGCCTCAGCATTACGCCCTGCAATGAAGTTCTCTAATTTTGGAGGTGCCGGGGGTTGTATGTCTAACAGCAGTTGCTTCAATGGGAGCTACCTGTATAAAAATGGCTTTGCAGATATTGAGTTTTTGCGTGTCTAAAGCCCACGGCAATTGCTGCAGACACGGGCAATGCCAGCAAAACGCCAGCAAAGCCGAATAACTGACCGCCAGCCATCAAGGCAAAGATCACAACGAGCGGATGTAGTCCGATGCGGTCACCGATCAGCCATGGAGTTAACGCCACACTTTCGACCAACTGCCCTACGCCGAACACGATTAAAACTGGCATCAGGTCATGTAAAGTGCCAAACTGTAACAGTCCGGACAGGATGGCGAGTCCGAAGCCGATGCCTACGCCTATATAAGGCACAAAACCCAATAAACCAGAGAGAACTCCAATCGGCAAGGCGAATTCCAGCCCAATCATCCACAGCCCAGTGGAATAAAAAACGCTCATTAATAGCATTACCGTGAGTTGCCCACGAAGAAACTCGGCGAGCACAGAATCGATTTCTGCGGCAATCTCGCTGGTTTTTCCAATCAGATTTCTTGGAACCAGATGTCTGATCTTGTCGATAATGATGTTCCAGTCGGCTAGCAGGTAAAACAGCACCACGGGAATCAGGATCATGTTTGCCAGCCAGCCAATCAATGTCATGCCTTGAGAGCTGATGCTAAGGGCAATGTGTTTAGCAACATTGCCAGCTGTTTGCCAGTGCTCAGTCAGCATTTGCTGGAGTTGAGAAAAATCAACATTGAGTGCCATATCGAAATGTGTTTGCAACCAAGGATCCACATTGGATTTTATGGCCCCCAAGTAGGTTGGCAGTTTTTTTGACAGCATCAGAATCTCTTGCTGCATGAGAGGAACAACGATCACGAGTATCAGCATCAGCACAGCGAGCATGAGTATTATGACAATGAAAGTGGCGAGTGTGCGACTGGGGCTGAATTGCTTAAATTGAAATGCATCAATTCGATTGACTAGGGGATTGGCGATGTAAGCCAAGATTGCTGCGATTAAAAAAGGCGTGAGAATAGGACCCAGCAAATACACCAGAACGCAGACGAGCAGGGCTGCAATCCAACAAGCTGGAATACGATTTTGCATGAAGGCGCTCACTATTTTGGTTAAACCTAGAAAAAGTAGTTAATCACGTTGAGTATGCGGTTCTTGGGATGGATGGCAAGGCGTGATGAGACAGCATGGCCGCCCCCTGCAACGAAGAGTAACGTAGCCAGACATTGCAAAAACCGTGTAATCGACGTGAAAGCGTTCTCACCCATTGGGTGAATTGAGTTAAGGTGGAAATGTTGAACGTTCATAACGGCTTAATAGGATAATTGAGCGTTTAACAGCTTTTTCTAGGTTAAAATACCATTATAACGATATAACCCAATTTTGTAGAAAGCGAGAATCTTCGTGAGCGCCAATAATTCAGATAAAACTTCCATCAGCTACCGTGATGCGGGCGTGGATATCGAGGCAGGAGATGCCTTAGTTGAACAGATCAAACCGTTTGCAAAACGCACGATGCGCCCAGAAGTATTGGGGGGAATTGGTGGGTTCGGCTCGCTGTTCGCAGTGCCGCAAAAATTCAAAGAACCGATTCTAGTTTCTGGTACCGATGGCGTAGGTACCAAGCTGAAACTTGCTTTTGAATTGAATAAACATGACACCGTGGGGATCGACCTAGTGGCTATGAGCGTCAATGATATTCTGGTGCAGGGGGCAGAGCCCCTGTTTTTCTTGGATTACTTTGCTTGCGGCAAGCTGGAGGTTGGCGTAGCTGCGCAAGTGATCAAAGGGATTGCTCAAGGCTGCGAGGAATCAGGCTGCGCACTGGTCGGCGGTGAGACGGCAGAGATGCCAGGGATGTATCCAGCGGGGGAATATGACCTGGCAGGATTTGCTGTTGGTTGCGTGGACAAATCCAAGATTATCGACGGCACTACGATCAAAGCGGGTGACGTGGTGCTTGGATTGGCTTCAAGCGGTGCGCATTCGAATGGCTACTCCTTGATTCGCAAACTGATTACAAAGTCAGGCATTGATTTTGAGTCAGATTTTCATGGCAGGAAATTTAAAGATGTCGTGATGGCCCCCACTAAACTGTACGTCAAATCAGTATTGAAACTGATTGAGGCTTTGCCGGTAAAAGGCATGGCGCACATTACCGGTGGCGGCATCACCGAGAACATCCCGCGCGTATTGCCAGAAGGTTTAACCGCTGAAATTAAGGCGTCTAGCTGGACTTTGCCACCGTTATTCCAGTGGTTGCAAGCTCAGGGCAATATCGTGCCAAGTGAAATGTACAAAACCTTCAATTGCGGTATTGGCATGGCAATTGTGATGGCGAAAGAGGATGCTGTAGCAGCTAAAGCATTGCTGGAAGCATCAGGCGAAACAGTATTCGAAATCGGTCATATCCGCACACAAAACGTAGGTGAGGCACCGACCGTTGTTGTTTAAGCCATCTGTTTGGTAACGAAAGCCAAGCTGATACTCGCAAAAAATGTATTGATAGAAATATCCTTTATAGAAGTGCTCTTTAATCACATCAAACTAGTCAGCTTTGCGTTGCTTCTATCCATAGCTTCACAGGCATCGGCACAGCAAACAACACGACCTACCCACATACAGGCCACCTATGAAGTGACCAAAAATGGTCAGCCGTTTGCCAGGGTGAAAGAACAGTTTATTGTTTCTGAAAATGGCTACAAAATAGAGAGCGTTACCAAGGGGGTGGGCGTATACAGCTTGCTTGGTGATCGTATGCTTGCGAGTTCTGGAGAGGTTGCTGCGCAAGGACTTAAACCTGCACGTTTTGAGCTACGTCAGGGTGATAATGCCAAAAAATTCCTGCTATCGGAGTTTGACTGGACACATCAGACTCTACGCATGACAGTGAAGGGTAAGGTAAAAGAAACGCCGTTGGCAGAAGGTACACAGGATTTGGCTAGTTATGCTTATCAGTTCATGTTTTTGCCAGCCCCGATCCAAGATGCCATTAACGTGACACTTACGACCGGCAAAAAAGTCAATCAGTATCAATATAAAGTGGCTTCTGAACATGAAAATGTCGAGGCTGCGGGCATCAGGTACAAGACCTTGCACCTGATGCAGTCAGATCAACAGGACAAGACAGAAACTAAAGAACTCTGGCTGGCAGTTGAGCAGTATCATTTGCCAGTGCGCATTCTAATGGTGGATGAAAACGGGCAAAAATTGGAACAGACTCTGACGGAGCTACACGTAGAATAGCCCCTTGGAATAACCTCCTGAAATAGCACGTTGGGATAGCCCCATTATGATCAACATCACAGCCCCTATATTTATTAAAGAATCCCTAATATGACGCCCAATCTCATTCGGCAAGCTTCTGTCGTACTTTCTAATTTGCTGACATTCAGCGGCCCTGCTGATGCTAAATTAAGTGAGTTTTTCCGTAACCATCGCGATTTAGGGACTAAAGAACGCGCATTCGTCGCCGAGAGTGTCTACGGCGTGTTGCGTCGGTTGCGCTTTCTAAGCACTGTTACCTCAAATGACGAGAATGATCCAGATGATGCCCGTAAGCTGATTCTGGCCTGGTTGTTGCGTGTACAGGGCATGAGTATCCGCGAACTGGAGCCTATGCTGAATGAGCAACAAAAAGAGTGGGCGCATATGATTAAGGCAAAATCTACTGAAGATTTGCCTATCGCAGTGCAGGCAGATGTGCGCGACTGGCTATGGGATAAGCTGATGGCGCAGTACGGTGAGGCAGAGGCATTAAAAATCGCCCGTAGTATGCATGAGCAGGCGACATTAGATCTACGGGTGAATATCATCAAGGGAACACGAGAAGAGGTGCTGGCGAGATTCATCGCTGAAAATACCTCGGGGGAAACCAATGTAACTAAAACGCCCTATTCGCCAGTCGGCATCCGCATGCCAAATCGCATGAATATTGGTCGCCATGTATTGTTCACTGAGGGGAAAATTGAAGTGCAGGATGAAGGCAGCCAGTTGTTGGCTTACTTGGTGGCGGCTAAACGTGGCATGATGATAGCGGATTTTTGCGCGGGTGCCGGGGGCAAAAGTCTGGCAATCGGTGCGTTGATGCGCAATACCGGGCGCTTGTATGCGTTTGATGTGTCAGAAAAACGGCTAAATAACTTGGGTCAGCGTCTGAAACGTTCCGGCTTGAGCAATCTTCATGCACAAGTGATCACTGGAGAAACTGATGCTAAACTCAAACGGCTAAATGGCAAATTCGATCGCGTGCTGGTGGATGCCCCGTGTAGCGGGCTGGGCACATTGCGCCGCAATCCAGACTTGAAATGGCGCCAGACATTACAGGATGTGGAAGACCTGAATGTCAAGCAAGCAAACATTTTGGCGCGCGCTGCGAAGTTGACCAAAGCAGGCGGAAGGCTGATTTATGCCACTTGTAGCGTGTTAGCAGAGGAAAACGAGCAAATCGCGGAGCAGTTCCTTGCGACGCATCCTGATTTTAAACTGTTGAATGCTGCCGAGATATTAGCACAGCAGCAAATTGAACTTGATACTGGTCATTATCTGCAACTGTTGCCGCATGTGCATCATACTGATGGGTTCTTTGCGGCTGTATTTGAGAAGGTGGATGGTAAAACCACATCCGCAACTTAACATCTATGAAAACACCTAGCCTCAATGTCCAAATATTGCTTGCAGCGGCGCTAGGCATTCTCATCGGCATGGCTTTTCAAGTGCTCGGTGTCCTCCATCCATTTGTGCAAGGCGGCTTGTACGTATCTAGCCTAGTCGGCACGCTGTTTATCGACTTGCTAAAGATGATTCTGATTCCGCTAGTATTTTGTTCCATATCAGTCGGCATATCCAATTTGCGACAGCATCAGCAGATGCAGCGCGTTTGGGTCACCACACTACTCTTCTTTATATCCAGTATGGGAATTGCCATATTGTTGGGCATGGCGGCCAGTTGGTATTTTAAGCCAGGCGCGGGACTGCATTTGGCGATGTTTGAACAAGCAATGCAGAATTACGAGGCCAAGCAACTCCCTTTGTCTGATTTTATTTCCCAGTTTTTACATGGTTTATTCGTCAATCCGTTTACTGCATTGTCGCAAGGAAATGTGATTGCCGTGGTTGTCTTTGCACTCATTCTTGGTATTGCACTGGTAAAAGGCGGTGACCGCTTTCAGCAATTACGGACCTTGATGCAGCAGGGCTTGGAAATTACCATGCTGATTGTAGGTTGGGTGATGCGACTGGCACCACTCGGCATCATGGCGCTACTCATCAAATTGGTTGCTTTGCAAGATGTAGCAATGCTCAGTACGCTGGCCAAATTTGTCGCAGTAGTGCTCGGCACCTTGTTAATACATGGTCTGGTGGTGTTGCCACTTATTTTGTATCTGTTCACCCGCCACTCCCCCTTATGGTTCTGGCGGGGTGCGCGTGAAGCGCTAATCACTGCGTTTGCCACCAGCTCCAGCGCCGCCACGTTACCTATCACGCTACGCAATGCAACGCAGCAACTTCATGTGAAACCTGAAATCGCAGGTTTTGTGATTCCATTAGGCGCAACCATCAATATGGATGGCACTGCACTTTATGAAGCTGCCGCTGCACTGTTTATCGCTAATCTAGTGGGCGTGGAGCTTAGTTTTGTTCAGCAACTGGTGATATTTTTCACGGCGATGATCGCTGCCATGGGCGCACCTGGCATCCCGAGTGCAGGCATGGTGACCATGGTGATGGTACTACAATCTGTCGGCCTGCCCGCAGAGGCAATCGCTATTCTGTTACCGATTGACCGACTGCTGGATACCTTGCGCACTGCAATGAATGTTCAGGGAGATATGGTAGGTAGTTTGGTGGTGCAGAAACTGGTTAAGCCAGATCGGTGAGCATAAAAGCTAAACGCTAGTGATTAAATCTTTGCGCTTTATGCATCACCAGTGAATAAGCGACGGGCACCACCACCAATGTGAGTAATGTGGATGAAACCATCCCGCCAATAATCGCAATGGACAGCGGTTTATTAGTCTCGCTTCCAGCGCCTAAACCGAGTGCCGCTGGCAACAGCGCCAGGATGATGGTCAATGATGTCATCAGCACAGGACGCAATCTAATCGGACAAGCTTGCTTCAGCGCATCATTGATGCTGGCGCCTCTCTCACGTAATTGATTGGTCAAGTCCACGAGGAGGATGGAGTTTTTTGCTACCAGTCCAATGAGCAGCACCAGCCCAATCATTGAATAGATATTCAGACTGTTGCCTGTGATCAGCAAGGCGATTAGCCCACCAATAATGGCGAGCGGCTGTGCCAGCATAATGATGACTGGTTGTAGGAATGAGTTAAACTGACTGGCTAACACCATATAAAGCAAGATCAAGCCCAGCGTGAACACGAATTGGATGTTCTTGAAAGTTTTGCCGAACTCTTCTGCCTGCCCGGTCAGTTTGAGCGTGTATTCAGGGGGGACAACTTTAGCTACGGTTGCTTTTACCAGACTGATGGCATCCCCCAGCGGCATATTTGGGTTGGCGTAGAAGTTGGCGGCATACTGCAAATCATACCGACCGATGACAGCGGGCCCCAGCTCCCGTTTAAAGTTCACCACAGCATCAATACGTACCAGACTGCCATTGGTACTGCGTAAATAGATTTTTTTCAGGTCGTCTAAGTTGCTCAACTGACCTTCGGTGGCCTTTAGGCGGACGTCGTAACGCTGTCCATCGCCCGTGGTGTCATTGAATTTTGCAATATTGACGCCCCCGGCATAAAGACTGACCGCATTCGCGATCTCAGTGGCATTCAGCCCTAATGTTGCGGCTTTAGCTCGATCGACCTGAACATCGATCTGAGGCAGATCCAATTGAACATCAAGATCGACCTTACCCATGTTCGTTTCGTTGCTTAATGCTTGTTGTAATAGTGTGGAGATACGACCAATTTCCTGCAGGTTATTGCCAGACAGATTGAACTGCAGTTTTTCTGAGCGCTGACCGCGTACCACGGAGGGAGGTGCCGGCAACGCACGAACGCCTGGGATAAGGTCTAATTGTTTCCTGAGCTCTTTGATGAGTGCCTGCTGGCTTTTCTCACGCGCCTGCTTCGGTTTAAGTCGCACGATCACGATGCCCTGGTTGACCTGCCCGCGCGAGCCGGTGCCTATGCTGGCAAAGTAACTGGCAACTTCTTGTGGATGGCTGGCCACAACGGCCTCGACTAACTTCAATCTGGAGTCCGTATAGTCAAGGCTGGAGCCTAGCGGCGTTTTGATGTTAATGCTAAAGCTACTTTCATCCACTTCGGGAGCAAAATCTTTCACAACGTATTTGAGTGAGTAAAAGCCCGTAATTGCAATGAAAAATGCAGTGAACACCAGCACAAAGCCGCGATGATTAAGTGCCGCATACAGTAATTTTCTGTAAAAGGTGTCTAACTTACCCAACATGCGACCCGTGGCACGATAGATGGTATTTTCATTGTGGGTGACGCTGAGGTAGCGTGAGCACAGCATGGGTGTGAGGGTCAGTGAAACCAAAAGAGAAACAAGCACGCCAAAGGTCACCACCACGGCGAATGATTTGATAAACATGCCCAGGATGCCGCTCATAAAAATCACCGGTGCAAAAATACAAACCAGTGACAAAGAGGAGGCAATGACCGCGAATACGACCTCATTACTGCCGAGGATGGTAGCGCGGGTGCGGAAGGCGGCCACTTTCTTAGGGTCGCTCATCTCGTCGGGGCTAAGTGTATTCCCGTTTTCGCCTGACATATGTCGCAATATGCTCTCGCGTACGACAATGGCATCATCGACCACCACCCCGATGAGCAGGAGCAAAGCCAGCATGGTCATGCTGTTGAAGGTGTAGCCGGAAAAATACATAATAGCGATCGCACCCAGCAGTGACACCGGAATCTCCAAGCAAATCATCAGGGTAGAGCTGAATGAGCGCATAAAAATGAGTACGATCAATGCGGCAAACAGTGTGCCTTCTACCAGATGTTGCTTGAGTGACGAAACAAGCTGATTGATAAAAATGCCGTCGTTGGTGGAAATTTCCAGAGATAGCCCTGGAGGCAGGTTGGGGCGTATGTCCTGCTCCAGGCGCCGCTCAACTTCTTTGATAATTTCCATCGTGTTGGCATTGGCGATTTTCACCATACCCAAACCGACCGTCGGCTTGTTGTTGTATCGTGCGATCTGGCGGTGATCTGAGATACCATCTACAACAGTTGTAACGTCTTTTAGGCGAATAGAGGCTCCCTCTTTGTGGGCAATGATGAGGTCACTCAAATCTTTAAGATTGTGGAACTCAAGATCAAGTTTTAACAGTTGCTCAGATTGGGTGCTGACTAAGAAGCCGCCTGGTAGCTGGATATGCTCGCGATTAAATGCATTGATGAGGTCGCTAGCCGTGAGTTGGTAGGCAGCCATTCGTTCGGGAAGCAGGTTGACGCGAATGACGCGGTCACGCCGTCCGCCAATGCTGACTTCCCCCACCCCATTGATGGTTTCGAATTTCTTCTTCAGCACATTTTCTGCATACAAATTCAGCTGCTGAATAGTACGGTCACCGCTCAGTGCCAACCAGATCACCGCCGAAGCATTGGTATCGACCTTTTGGATAGTAGGTGGGTCGGCATCGGTAGGCAGACGTCGTAGCACTTGGCTAACTTTGGTCTGCACTTCGTTATAGGCAACATCAATATCTTTATCGAGTGAGAAGGTGATGGTAATGCTGGAGACCCCTGGTGAAGAGGATGATTGAATGTGATCGATGCCGGGCGTGGTGTTCACGGCAGACTCAATGATGCTGGTGACGCTGGTGTCGATGACATCTGGATTGGCACCACGCAAGGTGGTGTTGATCATGATAATGGGAAAATCGATGGACGGGATGCGATCGACGCCGATGCGTTGGTATGAAATGATACCGAACAACACAATAACAGCGGACAGCATCCAAGCCAGGACGTGGCGTTTGATGGATAGTTCAGGTAGCGTCATGTTAAAAGTTCAAACTGTATTAAACTGCAGCGTGTCTAGATCGATGTTTTTGTCGCAATTTCCACAGGTGCCTGATCGGTTAGAAATCCTGCACCATCCATCACGATGGTATCGTTTACGCTCAATCCATGGATGATCTCAACAAAGCCTCGCTGACGCAAACCTGTTTTGACAATCACTTGCTGAGCCTTGTTTCCTTTGACTAGATAAACCACCTCGCCAGCGGGGCGAAGCACGACGCTTTGCTCGGGCACCATGATCGTATTGGGCTGCTCCCCTAGGATTACGGTGCCAATGACACTGGCGCCAGCTTGCCAGCCAGACTTACCGATGATGTCTGCAATCACATCGATACTGCGGTTGCTTTCGATGATCATTGGCTTCAATTCATGAATGATGGTTTCAAGTGGTTCATCACTGGTCGGCGTGATGAGGCGAATCTTCAAGCCGGACTTAAGTTTAGCACTTAGATGTTCTGGGAATGGGATATGCGCGCGAAGGCGATGGTTGGAGATGATTTGCACGATAGGGTCTCCTGCTTTGACGAATTCGCCGCTATCGATAATTTTCTTTTCTACAACGCCATCGGTCGGAGCGTAGATCTTAGTTTTTCCGCGACTATGGTTAATGCTGTCGACGCGCGCTTTTGCACCTGACAGTTGTTCTTGCAAGGCTTTTTGCTGAGCAAGCTCGTTGTCGACCGCATTTTCGGAAATGAATCGTTTACCGACCAGTGCCTGACTACGGGCAACGGTTTTGCTTTGATTCTCCAGTAGCACCTCAATCCGCGCGACTTCAGCGAGCGCTTCACTGCGTTGAAGACTGAAATCAGTGGCATCCAATGTTGCGATGAGTTGGCCTTTTTTGACGATTTGACCGGGATTGACGTGAACTTTCACAATGCGTGCGGTCACTTCCGCTGCGACGGTAGGGTCAACCAGCCCCTCAATCGAGCCTATCGCTTCCTCTGTGATCTCAATGGACTGGCTCTGAGCCTTGGCGATGCTCACTAAAGTGGGTTTTGGTCCCAGTTTTTCAGCCTGTTTTTTTTCGGCGCCACTACTGTCAGGTTTGCATGCCGACAGGGCTAGACCAAGCGTAAGAAATAGCAATGCAGTGTTTTGGGTCAGTGTCATCACAGTGATATCAAAATGCTTCTTTTATTTGTATTCTCTGCCAGTCAAAATAAGGGCCCGGGTCAGTCTTCCGTCCTGGTGCAATGTCAGAATGCCCTGCAACGCCTTGAATCGGGTATGCCTGATAGAGGCGAGCGATCAAGTCATGCAACGTTTGATATTGTACCTCTTCAAACACCTCAAAATCAGAACCTTCCAACTCTATTCCTACCGAGAAATCATTACAACGTTCACGACCCTGCCAACTGGATACGCCTGCGTGCCAGGCACGATCGAGGCACGATACGAATTGTATCAGGCTACCATCGCGTCTGATAAGAAAATGTGCGGAAACACAATGTGTGTGTATCTCGGCGTAATAAGGGTGTTCGTTGGGGTCAAGCTGGTTGGTGAATAATTCAACAATCCCATTGCCACCATATTGGTTGGGAGGTAGGCTGATGTTATGAATCACAATCAGGCTGACCTCAGAATCAGGTCTGGCATCAAAATTAGGCGAACAAATGTGTTGTGCATGCTCGACCCAGCCGGCTTGGTTGATGGGGTAGATTTTCATATTCGCTCATTTTAGGTCTAATTTAGCTTAAAATGTCGGCATTAAAAAACTATAAGTACTGGCAGGGGAGTTTTACTATGATTTTTTTAGAGTTATTGGCAATGTTGATTGTGATTTTGATTGCTGCAGAAGTATTCACCAATGCACTGGAGCATTTGGGTGAAAAGCTGGGCATCTCGGAGGGGGTGACTGGTTCGCTGTTCGCCGCGGTGGGAACTGCACTTCCGGAAACTTCAGTCCCTTTGCTGGCACTGTTGGCGGGAACCCAAAATGCGTCCACTAACGAGGAAATTGGTGTTGGGGCGATTCTAGGTGCACCCTTGATGCTGGCGACATTATCCATTTGCCTGATGGCAGTTGCCGTGTGGAAGCGTCGCGGGACACAAGGGCATCTGAGACCTGAGCGCACTGGATTGACCCGAGATTTGAATTTCTTCATTTTTGCTTTTAGTTTTGCTGCGATTGCGATGTTTGTGCCACACACCTTAGTGACAGTGCGCTACGGCTTGGGCTTGGTCATGGTTATGACTTATTTCATCTACGTGATGATGACTATCAAAGCCTCCAAAGGGCTGGTAGATGAGGGGCATGTAACTGAGGCTGGAGGCGAGATGTTCTTATGTAAGGCGGGTTTGCCAAACAACACGATCGTCATCACGATTCAACTGCTGTTAGGATTGGTAATGCTGGTGGCTGGGGCAAAAGGCTTTATTCACGGTGTGGAAGAAGCGGCACATTTATTGGGCATATCAGCGCTTTTGCTGTCTTTGCTCATCATCCCAATCGCCACAGAGTTGCCAGAAAAAGTGAACAGTATTCTATGGGTACGCAAGGGGAAAGACACCTTGGCATTTGGCAATATCACGGGGGCGATGGTGTTTCAGGGGACTTTGTTGCCGGCAATTGGAATCATGCTGACGCCATGGGAGCCGCGCAAAGAAGTGTTGCTGGGCGTAGTGCTGACGCTGGTGGCCGCTGTATGGCTGAGGTATCTTGTGGCTAACGGTGGTCTCCGAGTCTGGCACCTGCTGGTGAACGGCGGCGTTTATGTGACGTACCTGTTGTTGGTGTTAAGCTAGCAATTAGGCTCGCCATCGTCTAGGTCTGCACCCTCTTCTTTTGCCAGACCTAGTTTTTCAAGGTGACGGCGTAGTGTACGGCATGTAACCCTCAGCAATTTAGCCGCAGCAGTCTTATTGTGACTGGTTTTATCCAAGGATGTTCTTTTTCGTCTTCCAAATTTCTGGATTGCTTCGCATCACGCAACAAACATTATCGATCAACGAGTGATTGAATGAATGACTGGGTGTTATATCTACTGGAATGCAAAAACGGTGCTTTTTATGC